>CALMPZ010000198.1 GCA_937871645.1 uncultured Polymorphobacter sp. | reverse complement strand
CCCACAGCACCGCTGCGACGGCGCCGAGGATCACGACCGCGTGGATTCGGCCGACATCGAAACGCGCTTCGAAGTCAGCCGGCGCACTGCGATCCGCATGCGCGACGCGGTGCTGCGGGTGTTCCCACAGGCCGACGAAGTGCCGTCGAACGACCGCTCGAAACGCTGGCGGCTGTCGACCCCGGCGACGCGCCCGCTGCTCGGCATCACCGCCGACGACCTCGCGACGATCGAGGTTGCCGCCGCCCGCATGGCCGCCGACAATCTCGTCGAGGCCGCCGACGACCTGCGCGGCATTGCGTCGAAAATCCGCGCCTCGATCGCCGCCGAACTGATGCGCCGCATCGAACCCGACCTTGGCGCGCTCGCCGAAGCCGAAGGCATCGCGCTGCGCCCCGGCCCGCGCCCCGCCATCACGCCGGCGCTGTTCGCGACGTTGCGCGGCGCGGTCAAGGCCTGCCGCAAGGTCAGCTTCAGCTATGCCGGACGTGCCAGTGGCAACACCGCGCCGCGCACCGTGCGGCCGCTGGGGTTCCTGTACGGCCACCGTCATTATCTCGTGGCGATCAACGACGCCGACCCAGCCGCGACGGTGCGCTTCTACAGCCTGCCGCAGATTTCGCGGCTGCGGCTGACCGGCGAGAGTTTCGTCCGCGACCCCGGTTTCGATTTGCGCGCTTTCGTAGCGCCGTCGTTCGGGGTGTTCGAGGAAGCCCCCGATGATGTCGTCTGGCGCTTCACTGCCGCCGCCGCCGCCATCGCCCGCCAGTTCCAGTTCCACCCCAGCCAGACCAGCGAGACCGACGCCGAAGGCCGCTTGGTCGTCCGCTTCCACGCCGGCGGCTTGCTCGAAATGGCGTGGCACCTGATGAGCTGGGGCGACGCCGTCGAAGTCCTCGAACCGCAGGCGCTCAAGGACCTGCTGCCGGCGCAAATGCCTGCCTGGCCGGCGCTACCCTGAGCTGCGAAAGGCCCGACCATGACCCCGACTGACACCCCCACCGGTTATGATGAGCCATCCCAACAGGAGAGCATCATCTTGGCCATGACCAATCCCGCCGTCGCACATTCGTTCGCCGAAGCCCGGCGCTTGATCCACGCGCTGGCGTTCGCCGCGCACAAGCACCGCGACCAGCGCCGCAAGGACAAGGACGCGTCGCCCTATATCAACCATCCGATCGCGCTGGCGCACATATTGATCAGCGAAGGTGGCGTCTCCGACGCCGTCGTGCTGTGCGCGGCGATCCTGCATGACACCATCGAGGATACCGAGACGAGCTACAGCGAATTGCGCGCCGCCTTCGGCACCGAAATCGCCGACGTCGTGCGCGAAGTCACCGATGACAAATCGCTCGCCAAGGCGACGCGCAAGCAGCTGCAGATCGAACACGCCGCGCACGCTTCGCCGCGCGCCAAGCTGGTCAAGCTGGCGGACAAGGTCGCCAATCTGCGCGACCTCGCCAGCACGCCGCCACACGACTGGTCGATTGACCGGCGTCGCGCCTATTTCGACTGGGCCAAGCAGGTCATCGACGGCGTCCGCGGTACCAACGCCCAGCTCGAAGCGGCGTTCGACAAGGCCTATGCCGCACGCGGCTGAGGCTGGACCAACGCCGGGTCGGGCGTGCTGCACAGCGGCAGCACGCCCGGTTCCGGTTTGCGATCAGGCGCTGGCAAAGGCGCCCGCACGCCGCCGCCGCACTGCGCCGCCGACGAGCCCGAAGCCGGCAATCATCAGCGTCCAGCTCGCCGGTTCGGGCACGGCAGTCAACTGGAAGGCGTTATCGGCGACATAGTTGCCGATATTGCCCCCCATGCCGAGCGCCGGCCCATTGTCGAACTCATAGTGGATGCCGCCATAGATGCGGCTGATCCCGGCTTCGGCCGCTGCACCGGAAAAGCTGGTGAAGCAGCGCGAACCCAGTGCCACCAGCGGGTCCGAGTCGACGCAGAAGTTCATGCTGTCACTACCGAAAAATGCCCCGAGTGCCGCGGCACCGGCGCTGCTGAAGCTGCTGTGTCCCGACACATATGTCGGGAAGTTCGGCGTCGGCAGATACGGCGTCCACGTCGGATCACCGGCAACGCCGCAGGTCGCCATGTCGCACGCGTTGATCGCGGTGACCGGGCGCCACAGATTATAGGCGTATTTGACGTCCCAGGCCGCGATGCCGGCATCGGCGACCGATGCGCCGATCATCGCCGAAAGCCGGGCCGATTCGAGCAGGTCAAGGCCTTGTGCCGACGAGACATCGGCACCGATCGACACCCAATGCCCCGGCGGCGTCAGCGTGCCGCCACCATCTGCCCAGAAGCGTGCAGTTTCCTGTTGCCAGGCCGTGCCGCAAGTCAGGCAGCCGAGGTCACGGACTTCGACATAATCGGCGATCCATTGCGCGCTGCCGAGCACCGGCGGCGCGGCAAGACGGAACTGATTGCCAGTGGCGAGCACGAACGGGTCGACCAGGCCCCATGACGGCAACACCGGCTGGCCACCGCCGTTGGTGCTCTGGAAATCGCCGGGGTTGGTGCCGAAGACATAGGTCGTCTGCGCCGTTGCGGCACCGTCGGCAGCGCGCGCGGCGAAATAGCCGTTGGCAATGCTGGCGCCAAGCGCAGTCGCTGCTGCCTGACGGGCGGGTGTCAGGTGCAGCGCCGCCACCGAATTGTTCATCGCTGCGCTGAATGTCGCGGCCTGCGACGGAAACAGGTTGGACAGCATCGTATAGCCCGCGACATAAGCCGCCGCATCGGCCGAAATGCCGCCGGCCTTGGCACCGCTGTAGAAATAGGAGTCGTATTTGAGGCCAGTCGCCGCATTGACAGCATCATAAACGGCGATATCGACCATCGCGATGGCGCGCGAGGCGCGCGGCGGCGGTGTGCCACCGATGCGGATGGCATCGATCATCGCGGCGTTGATGTCGGTGACGGCATTGGCCTGCGCGCTGCCCGCAGACAGCGCAGCAGCAACGGCGAGCGCTGCCGCAATGGCAGCACGACTATTCAAAATTGTCATGGTTTTCCCTGTTCCAGTTTCTGCAGATACAGGCACCACAACAGCCAAGCTGGCGGTGCCCAAGTTGGCTACGCAACGAATGCGCCCCCTCCCGGTCGACACCGACGCGCCACGAATAATAATTTTCAATGATTGCCTGTCAAGGCTGTTGAATATTATAAAAATATTTCACGAATAAATGTCATCTACGTGCGCCCGTCGAGGTCGGGATCGAGCGTCAGCCCATCATCAAGCTGGACGCCGAAGCTGTTGAGCAGCATCGACACCTGCGTGTACTGGCCAACGGTATAGACAAGGTCCATGCGCTGCTCGTCACTGTAGTGCTTGCCGAGTTCGGCCCAGCTCGAGTCCGATACAAAATGATTGCGCGACAGGTCATCAGTCGCGGCGATCAGCGCGGCGTCCGCTGCGCTCCAGCCCGGTGCGCTCGCCCCCGCCTTGATCCGCGCCACCTCGCCATCGGTCAGCCCGCTGCGCTTGCCGATGACCACATGCTGCGCCCATTCATACCCCGACTTGCAGTTGTAGCCGGTGCGCAGGATGACGATCTCGCGCTCGCGCGCCGGCAGGCTGTTCGACTTCGACAGGATGTAATTGCCCCATTCAAGGAACTTCGTCGCCGCCAGCGGCTTGCGCGCCATCGTCTTGAAAATGTTGAACGCCCCGCCGCGGGCTTCGAACGGCGCCAGCACCGCCGCCTGTCGCAGCTCGACCTGGCGCGTGCCCAGTTCGCGATGACCAGCATCTACCACTTCCTCTTCGTGCCGGTCACGATCGGGACGAGCGTCCTCGTGGCGATCCTGCACACGCAGTGGTACCGGACCCGTCTGCCCGAGTACCGCCGGCTCACGCGGTTCTTCGGCGGCCTCCT
>CALMPZ010000197.1 GCA_937871645.1 uncultured Polymorphobacter sp. | reverse complement strand
CCCGACCAACCCCACCAACACCGCGCGCGGCAAGGCCACGCAGCCCTCGGTCGGTTTGCCGTCGGGCGCCGCGCAATGCAGGAAAATCGCGCTGCCGGCGCCGGCGACGGGCGGCGCATCGTTATGGCCGAGCGTGACGATGACATCGTAGAGCCCGTCGTCGCGCCACAGATGTTCGGCGGAATAGCCGTGCGGGTGGCGCACCGGGCGGTTGTAGGCGGGGTCGGCGCTGCCGTCGGACCAGCCGTCATCGGGACGCAGCCAGCGCCACGGCAATGACGTCGCCGGCAGCGCAACCCGGTCGGGGCGCAGCAGCAGCGTACGCAGCGGCCAGCGGCCGAGCGGTGTCGCCCCGTCGCCTTCGCGTTTGGCGTCTGCCGAAATGGCACCGCTGCGGCCGATGATGCAGCGCCAGGTTTCGCCGAATGCCGACAGCGTGCGCGCCGACGTATTGACGCGCAGCGTCACAGCAGATGCCCGCTGCGGTCGCGCTTGGTGGCGAGATAGGCGATATTGTGCGGGTTGGGCGGCATCTTGTGTTCGACGCGCTCGGTGACGGTGATGCCGCGTTCGGTCAGCGATGCGACCTTGTCGGGGTTGTTGGTGAGCAGCCGGATGCGGTCGACGCCGAGCAATGACAGCATGCGCGCGGCGAGTTCGAAATCGCGCTCGTCCGATTCGAAACCGAGGCGGAGGTTGGCATCGACGGTGTCGAAGCCCTGGTCCTGCAGCGCATAGGCGCGGAGCTTGTTGATCAGCCCGATGCCGCGGCCTTCCTGCTGCAGATAGAGCAGGATCCCGCCGCCGGCTTCGGCAATCGCGGCGATCGCGGCGCGCAGTTGCGGCCCGCAGTCGCATTTGAGCGAGCCGAGCACGTCGCCGGTCAGGCACGCCGAATGCAGCCGGGTCAGTATCGGCGGCGCGGGTTCGCCGGCGGCACGGTCGCTGGTGAATACCGGCCCGATGACGAGTGCCAGATGTTCGGGACCGCCTTCCAATGGCCGGAACGCGACGACTTCGGTGTCGGGGGCGCCGTCGAGCGGCAGCCGCGCGCGCGTCACCAGTTTCAGGCTTTCGGCGCGCGTGTAGTTCAACACTGCCTGTGCATCGACGTTCAGGGCATCGGGCCTGGCGCCCGCGACGGCAAACAGCGCCGGCAGCAACCCGCCGGCTTTCGCCAGCCGGATGGCGGCGGCCGCGGCATCGGCGTCATCGCCAAGATCGACGGCGTGGAACGGACCCTTGAACGGCGAATCGAGATCGCGCACCGGGTCGGCGATGGCGACGCTGGCGGCCAGGTCCATCCACGATGCGCGGGCAATGCGGACGACGCTGGTGCCTTCGGCCGCGCGCTGGTTGATGATGTGGAGCAGCGCCGCGCGTGGCCGCGCGATCAGCAGGTCGGCGCGGTCCGGCGCGTCGAGCGCCGCAAGGCTGGTGGTATCGGCAAGTTCGACGGCGAGCACCGTCAATGCGCCAGCTGCGCCGGTCAGCGTGACGGGCTGACCGCGGCGCAACTCGTCAACGGCGCGCGCAACCTGTTGCGCGCCGGCAGCTTCGGGGCCGCTCACAGCGCCAGCTCGACGATTTGCGGGATATGGTCGGAAGGTTTGCCCCAGTTGCGCGCGTCCTCAATGATCTCGAAGCGCGTCGCCTTGTCGGCAATCTCCGGGCTGGCCCAGATATGGTCGAGCCGGCGGCCGCGGTCGGAGGCTTTCCAGTCGGCGGCGCGGTAGCTCCACCAGGTGTAAAGGCGCTGCGGTGCCGGCACGAAGCGGCGGCCGAGATCGACCCAGTCGTGCGCGGCGGCAAGTCGGGCGAGATGCTCGACCTCGACAGGCGTGTGGCTGACGACGTCGAGCAGCGCCTTGTGGCTCCACACATCCGATTCGAGTGGCGCGATGTTGAAATCGCCGACGATCAGCGTCGGTTCGCGCAAGGTTTCCGACCAGCGCGTCATGCGTTCGATGAACGCGAGCTTCTGCGCGAATTTGGGGTTCTTGGCCGTGTCGGGAATGTCGCCGCCGGCGGGCACATAGACGTTTTCGATCAGCAGCCCGTTCGGCAACCGCGCGCCGATATGCCGCGCCTCGCCATTGTCCTGCCAGTCGTGGCGCCGGTCTTCGCTCAGCGGCAGCTTCGACAGCATCGCCACGCCGTGGTGCATCTTCTGGCCGTTGAGCAGGCGGTGGTGATAGCCCAGCGCCTCGAATGCAGCATGCGGGAAGTCATTGTCGATGACCTTGGTTTCCTGCAGGCACAGCACATCGGGCGCGTGCTCGCGCAGCAAGCGCTCGACGATGTCGAGCCGGAAGCGCACCGAATTGATGTTCCAGCTCGCGACGGTGATGGCATTGGTCATGGCTTGATTTAGGGACACGCGGCGCGCGCGTCACCCCGAATGTTGGGCGCGCTGTCCGGTTGTGCCAGGTCCCAGAAACAGTTTGGCCCCCGCTCCGGGGGCATGGAGCGG
>CALMPZ010000196.1 GCA_937871645.1 uncultured Polymorphobacter sp. | reverse complement strand
CCAGCGCCCGCTGGCAAATGCCGGCCGCATCGCGAACACCATGATGCCGGCGATATAGAGCAGATAGAAGCTGATCGCCGGCCCCCAGCGCAGCCCGTCCATCAGCAGCGATCCGATCTCGGTCTGGTAGAGCCGCGTGTACATGGTGCGCAGCCAGATCGCATCGATCAGCGCAAACGCGACGCCGGTCGCGACATAGGCAATGGCATAGCGGCGGATCATGCGGCGCACCTCAGGCTGTCGTGGCGGCTTTTTCGGCGAGGTCGCGCGCTGTCGCATAATCGGCCTTGCCGTTGGGCGCGCGCGGCACCTTCGGCACGATCGTCACCGTCTTTGGTGCCTTGTAAGCGGCCAGCCGCCCGCGCACATGCGCGACCAACGTCGCGGCATCCGCAGCCGCACCCGGCGACAGTTCGACGACCGCGCTGATGCGCTGGCCCCATTTTTCGTCGGTCACACCGAACACCAGCGCGTCCTCGACCGCCGGATGCGTCTTCAGCGCCTCCTCGACTTCTTCGGGGAAGACCTTCTCACCGCCGGTGTTGATGCACTGGCTGCCGCGCCCGAGCAGCACCATCGAGCCGTCGGCGTCGATTGTCGCCCAGTCGCCCGCGAGCACGTAGCGCTTGTCGCCGACGCGCACGAACGTCGCGGCCGACTTGGCTTCGTCCTTGTAATAACCGCGCGGGATCAGCCCGCCGCGCGCGATGCGGCCGGCAATGCCCGATCCCGGCGCGACGGGCTGCATGTTCTCGTCGAGCACCAGCGTATCGTCGCCGGCGACGAAGCGTGTTTCGGCACCGGCGTTGTCGGCAGTCTGCACCGACGCGCCCATGCCGATGCTTTCCGACGACCCGAGCGAATCGAGGATCATCAATTCGGGGTTGTGGCGGAGCAGCCCCGCCTTGACCTCGGGCGACCACATCGTGCCGCTCGAAATCAGCGTCTTGATCGACGCGATACTGCCTTCGCCGCGGTCGAGCCCGCCGAGCAAGGGTCGTGCAAATGCATCGCCGACGAGCACCGCGAGGTCGGGCGCATGCGTCGCACAGGCGGCAAATACTTCGGCCGGTTCGAACTTCAGCCCCGGCAGTGTCATCACCGTCCCGCCGCGCGCCATCGTGTAGATGCCGATCAGAAAGCCGGTGCCGTGCATCAGCGGCGGCATCACCAGGATCCGCGACATCGCGGCGGTATCGGCGACGTTGGCGCAATGGTCGGCGAGTGTCGCGACCGGGCCAGCTTCGGGCGTCGGCGCACCGCCGCCGAGCAGCGACCATACCGCCGATTGGTCCCACATCACGCCTTTGGGCATGCCGGTGGTGCCGCCGGTGTAGATGAACAGCATATCGTCGGGTTGGTAGTCCTGCGCCGGCAATGTCAGGCTGGCGGTGGCAGCGGCTTCGAAACTGGTCGACGGCGCGGGCTGCCCGCCAACTTGCAGCACAAGCTTCAGTTTGGGCAGGCGCGGGATCAGTTGCGTGACAAGTTCGGCGAAATCGGCGTCATGGACCAGCACCGCCGCGTCCGAATTGTCGAGGATGTAAAACAGCTCTTCGCCGGTGTAGCGGTAGTTGATGTTCACATGCACCATGCGCGCCTTGAACGTCGCAATAGTGGTTTCAAGATAGGCGGGCGAGTTGCGCATCAGGTGCGCGACCTTGTCGCCGGCGCCGGCACCGGCAGCGATGAAACTGGCTGCCAGACTGTCGGTGCGCCGGTCGAGATCACCCCAGCGCGTCACATGGTCGCCATGGATCAGTGCCGGCCGTTCGGGCTCGATGTGCGCGCCGATGTTGGCGAAGATGCTGCCGAAGCTGAACATGGCTTGGTCCCCGTGGATCGCCGCCGATTGGCTCGACCGGCTGTGTTTCAATCTGTTGTGCTTGTAGTGATGGTCAATCGCGCCCGCCGACACAAGCGCCACGACAATGGCGGGAATTTTTGTGTGCCAGCCTGCGAAGACGGTGTGCACGCCGGCAAATTGTGCCAATCATGCCAGCCATGACGCCGGTGTCGAATCCCCTTGTCAAATCGGGTGCCGATATTCGAAACCGGCGCGGGGAGAACTGATCGATGCGTGCCTGGGTCTGCCACAGCCTTCAAGACGACCGCAGCGGCCTGCGTTTCGAAGCCGATTGGCCCGAGCCGCCCGTGCCCGGCGCCGGCGAGGTCACTGTTGCGCTGACCGCAGCGTCGCTCAATTATCCCGATTTGCTGATGTTGTCGGGTGGCTATCAATACCGCCCCGAACTGCCGTTCATTCCCGGCATGGAGGGCTGCGGCATCATCACTGCGGTCGGCGAGGGGCTGTCGGGCGAACTCATCGACGAGCACGTCATTGTCGGCGGCCGCGGTGGCTGCCTCGCCGAACGCATGACGCTGCCGGCGTCGGCGCTGCGCATCGTCCCCGATGGCCTGCATGATGACGAGGCGGCCGCGCATACCGTCGGCGCGCTGACCGCCTATGTCGGGCTAGTGGTACGCGGCCGCATGCAGGCGGGCGAGCGCGTGCTGGTGCTCGGCGCCGGTGGCGGCATGGGGCTGGCGGCAGTCAGCATGGCGGTGGCGCTTGGCGGCGAGGTCGTTGCGGCGGCGTCGACCCCCGAAAAGCTCGCGGCGGCAAAGGCTTGCGGTGCCCATGAAACGCTGCTGCTCGACCGCGCCGCGCCCGACTTCAGTGCCTATAAGGGGCATTTCGATCTGGTCTTCGACCCCGTCAGCGGGCCCGCTGTCATGCCGGCGCTTCGGACGTTGCGCTGGGGTGGCCGCTATCTGATCATCGGGTTTGTCGCGGGCGCGCCGGTCAGCTTGCCGCTCAACCGGTTGCTGCTCGCCGGTACCGAAGTCATCGGTGTGCGGGCAGGGGAGTATGCGCGGCAGGTGCCGGGCAGCGGCCCGCACCACTTGCGGGCGATCGACGGGCTGGCAGCCGAAGGCAAGATAAACCCGTTCATCGGTTTGCGCGTGCCGCTCGACCGCGCCGACGAGGCCTTTGCCGCAATGGCCAGCGGAACGCTGGTCGGCAAGGCGGTGGTGACGATCTGACACTGGCGTCAAACGCCGGCGGTGACACCCAGTTTTTCGACCAGCGCAGTAGCGATAAGGTCCTCGGCGGTGACGACGATCGTCGCACCGGCGCGCTTGAGCAGTTCGCGACGCGAGCCGTTATCGCCGTAGACGGCAATCGCCAGATTCGGGTTGAGCGTGTGCGCCATCAAGGTGATGACGAGGTTGCGGTTGGGATCTGCGGTAGCGACGATCAGCGCGCGCGCCTTGTCGATCTTGGCGTGGTGCAGCACATCATCGTCAACGCCGGCATCGCCAAAGACAACGGTGAATTTCTGTTCGGCTGCGATTGCGGCACGGTCTTCAATCGCGGTGACGATGACCACGGTGTCGCCCTGGTCGCGCATGTGGTTGGCGACCTTGGCGCCGACGGCATCGAAGCCGACAACGACGACATGGTTGGTGAGCGAATTGAGCGTACGTTGCATGCGGCGGTTCTCGCGGTAGATGAGGACGTCCTCGTTCGACAATAGGCCGGTCAGGCGGGTAATGGTAAAGCCGCCGATGAACATCGTCGACAGCATCATGACAATCATGAATTCGCGCTGCCGCGTATCGAACGTCGAAAAGTCACCGAGTGTCGAGACAATGTTGGCCGAATTCCACAAGCCGATGAACAGCTTTTCCGAAAAGCTCTTCGTGCCCGGATCGAGGAAGGCGAGCCCGAAGGTGCTGAACGCCATCAACGCCAGCAGGACCGCCATCGCCCGCAGCGCCTGCCGGCGCCAGACGCCCAGGCGATACGCCCCACGGCTCGGGTCACTGACTCGGTAGAATGACAAGCTGCACACTCGCTGGTTGTTCCCCAACGCCATAGGTCGCCGGACGGCGCTTGTCGATGTACGTCGCTTCGGGGCCGGCGCGGGCCGCGCGCTGGACGCCCGCCATGACGGCTGCTAAGCCCGTCGCTCATGCGCCAGCACAGAAATGCCCGGGGGACACCGATGTTTCGACGCCTTCTCAGCCACATGCCGATGGTATTGTTCGCGCTGGCGTGGCTCGCGATCGCTTTCCTGCTGGGCCACCTTGCTACCGTCAAACAGGTCTGGCCGGCGACATACATCGACGGCGTCATCAAGTCGGCCGATGTGATCAAGGACCATTTCACCAGCAAGCACAGTTCTGACTTCATGGGCCATACCGATATCCCTGTCAGCCAGATGGCGCAGGCGCGCATGAAGGTGCTGGCGCCGGGCGGTAACGAGGCGCTGCTGCTGGTCGGAGGTCCGCAGCGCTATCTCGATTTCTGTCCCGGCAGCGGCTGCCTCGCAGTGATCGTCGACCGTCAGGGCAAGCTCGTCCATGGCACCCCGTTCCGCCCCGACGAACTGCGCCAGGGCAGCATCGCGCAGAGCCCGTACCAGCAGCCGTTCGTCAAGCCGGAGCTCGATCTCAACCCGCAAGGCCTCGCGCAATTGCCCGGCGGCGACCTCATCGTCACCTTCTACAATGACAAGGCGTTCCCGTTCGGCGCCGGTGTCGCGCGCGTCCGCCGCGACGGCCACGTCGTCTGGTACCGCCATGATTACACGCACCATTGGCCGACGCTGCTGCCGAGCGGCAAAATCCTTGTCACCGGTGCCGAAATTTCGACCAAGCCGGTCTGGCGCCACCTCGGCGCCGGCCATATGCTCGTCTCGGGTTGCAAGGCGGGCTATCTGCGCGACACCGTGCAGGTACTCGGCAGCGACGGCAAATTGCTCGAAAGCCATTCGATCTATGCCGCTATGCTCGATTCGCCGTACCGCGCACTTCTGCTGCAAACCGCGATTCCGTTCCGCAACACGCCGGCATCGTGCGACCCGCTGCACACCAATTTCGTCGTTGAAATCGGCGCCGAAATGGCCGCCGCGCTGGGTGATGTCAGTGCCGATGACTGGCTGCTGTCGATGCGCAACATCAGCGCCATCGGCATCATGGACCGACGCACCGGCAAGATGAAACATGTGTTCCGCGGCAACTTCTTCTTCCAGCACAGCGCCCAGCCGGTCGGCGCCAAGATCCTGATTTTCGACGATCTTGGTGCCTCGGCGGCCAGTGGTCCGTCGCGCGTCATCCTGTTCGATCCGGTGACCAACGCCCAGACGACGGTATTCCCCGGCCCCGAAACCCCGGCGGACACGCCGTTTTACACCACCGTCGCGGGCAACATCGATCTATCGGCGGATCGCCAGCGTGCACTGATCGCGGTCACCGAAGCCGGGCTGACCTATGAAATCGACCTCGCCACCGGGCGCCTGCTGACCCGGCACGACAATCTCCATGACCTGCGCTCGCTCGGGCTCACACCACCTCCCGAAGTCGACAACGCTGCGCGCTTCAAGCAGTTCGGCGCCTATTATGTGCGAGCGCCCGTGGTTGCCGGTGCCAGCGACTGACGGGGCAAGGCCCGACGCGCGGCGTGACTTGACGCTTGAGCCGCCTTCGGTGAATACCTAGAGCTTCCAGTACAGGCGCAAGGAGATTTCGCACATGACCGGGAGCGAGCGACAGAATTACATGGCATGGCCGCTGGTGGTGGCCATCGCGGTCGCCGCAGTGCCGGCGCAGGCCTATGCTGGACCGGGTGCCGGGCTGTCGATGATCGGTTCGCTCGTCGCGCTTGTCGGTGCGCTGCTGGCCGGGATCTTCGGGTTTGTCTGGTTCCCGATGAAGCGCATGATGAAAAAGCGCAAGGCCGCGCAGGCCAAGGCCGCGCAAGGCGGGGCCACGCTGACCGCAGCGACGCCGCCCGCCCCGGCGAACGAGACGCAGCGCTAGACGTGCCGGCGGATCTGCCCGCCTGGCTTGGCGCGGGCTTCATCATTCTGGGGTTCGGCTGGCTGCTGGCGCGTCTGGGGCTTGTCGAAATCGCGCGTGCGGTCGCCACCCGGTCGCAGCAAGCCATGGCGGTCATGCGCAATCCGGCGCTGGATGACGATGCCAAGGAAGCGCTGATGCAGGCCGCGGCGAAAGCGATGTTCGCCCTGTTCTTCAAGCTGACCGCCGGACTTGGAGCGGCATTGGCACTCCCGATGTTGCTGGTCTGGGCGGTGGGGCAAGCCGGACTTGTCAGTTTCGACCGGGTCATCGAAGTGTCGCTGACCTGGCCGTTCCTGCTCGCCGGGGTCGGGGTGTTCATTGCCGTGGCCATGTTGGGGCGCCGCCAAACTGCCGCCAAGGCCAGTGCGGCGAGTGGGTTTGAAAACAACTACGGCTGGCTCGACCGGCTGCTGCACCGCCTGGCGTTTTCCACCGGTGCGCTGCAGCTCGATTTTGCCGAAGGCGAAGACCGCAAACTACGGCAACGCATCGGCAATATCGAACCGCGGCCACCGCTGTTCATCACCGCATTGCCGCGTGCCGGAACGACGCTGCTGCTCGACCGCTTCGCCGAACTCCCCGAATTTGCCACGCACACCTACCGCGACATGCCGTTCGTGCTGGTGCCGAATCTGTGGAGCCGCATTTCCGGCGGCTTCCAGCAGGAAGACGTCAAGCGCGAGCGCGCGCATGGTGACGGCATGCTGGTCGGGCTCGACAGTCCCGAAGCGTTCGAGGAAATGATCTGGCACGCCTTCGCCCCTGAACGCTACAGCGGTGCGGACCTCAAGGTCTGGCCCGACACGCTGCCGGACGAACAGCGCGACCGGCTCGCCGGCCACATGCTGCAGATTGCCGAACTGCGCCGGCCGGGCCATGCTGCAACGACGCGGTATGCGTCAAAGAACAATCTCAACATCGTCCGCATCGGGCTGCTGGCGCAGGCCTTCCCCGACGCCGACATCGTCGTGCCGTTCCGTGAACCCGTCCAGCACGCTGCATCGCTGCTGCGCCAGCACCAGAACTTCCTCGCCGTTCATGCGCGCGATGATTTCACCCGCAGCTATATGGCCGGCGTCGGCCATTTCGATTTCGGCGCCAGTCTCAAACCGGTCGATTTCGACGACTGGCTGGCCAGCACGCCGCACCGCGATCCGCTGACGCTCGATTTCTGGCTGGCTTATTGGATCGCCGCCTACACGCACCTGCTCGACAGCCACGGCAACCGCATCATTCTGGTAGGCCATGAGGCGCTGTGTGCCAATCCCGCGCAAGTCATGACGGCGCTGGCGGCGCGGCTCCAGCTTGCCGATCCGGCGGGATTCGTTGCCAGCGGCGCCGACATTCGCGATTCAACCGCACGGCCGGTGCCAACCGACGGCGTCGATCCGGCGTTGCTGGCGGCGGCTGCGGCGCTGCATGAACGCCTGCTGGCAGCCGCGCTGAAATAACGCGACGCGGGGCCTGCCGGCCTGGCTGGCATTGCGATGAATCGTTGCCCGCATGGCATTTCAACTGTAAAGCATCGAGGGCTAACCGATAGGGTGATATTGCTGCCTTGCCGCGCGCTGTGCGGGGGTGACAACAGCGAGGGATGGCGCTGGAAATTGCCAGGGTTGGTGCGTTTGAGTTTGAATCAGGGTCGGACACAGTTTTGGCGGACGTCTTTATCTCGTACAAGCACGAGGACCGCGCGCGCGTGCAGCCGCTGGTCGACGCGCTTCAGTCCAAAGGGCTCGAAGTGTGGTGGGATGTCGGTATCGGCGGCGGCGCGCGCTGGCGCCAGACGATTGCCGAAAACCTGTCGGGGGCGCGCTGCGTCATTGTCATGTGGAGCGAGATTTCAGTCGGTCCCGAAGGCGAGTTTGTCCAGGACGAAGCCAGCCATGCCAAGGACCGCGGCGTCTATCTGCCGGTGACGCTTGATCCGGTGGCGCCACCTTTGGGCTTTGGACAGATCCAGTGCGTGCCGCTGCATGACTGGAACGGCGATAGCGACCATCCGCAGTTCAACGCGATGTTCGACGTCGTGCAGGCGGTGCTGCGCGGCGAACGCCAGCGCCGGCCGCGCGCTGCCGCTGCACCGAAACGTCGCAGCCGGCCATCGCTCGCGGTGCTCGAATTCCGCCATGCCGCGGGTGACGAGGAACAGGGCTATTTCGCCGAGGCGGTGGCCGAAGACATCATTGCCGGGCTGGCAAAATCGCACCTGATCGAAGTCATCTCCCGGCAATCGTCGCTAACCTATGACGCCGAAGACGTCGATACCAAAACCATCTGCAACGACCTCGGCGTGCGCTACCTGCTGCGCGGCCAGGTGCGGCGCATGGGGCGTGCCATTCGCGTTGCCGCCGACCTGATCGACGGCGAGGCCGACGACACCGTCTGGTCGGGACGCTTCGACCGGCCGATCGACGATCTATTCGCGGTGCAGGATGAAATCGTTACCGCCATCGTCAGCGCGCTCGAACCGGCGCTGCTGGGCCGCGAACAGACGCAGTCGTTCCAGCGCACCCGCGACCTCGCGCATTGGGACCTGTTCATGCGCGGCCGCTATCACTTCTGGCGGCCGTCGGTGTCCGACGGCCATCAGGCGCAGGAATGGCTGACCAAGGCGCTAGAACTCGCACCCGACGATGTGCCGACCTTGTCGATGCTGGCGCTCGCCAAGCTCAACGACATCTGGGCCGGCGTCGCCAAGGATCCCGCCACGCTGATCGCCGAGGCGCATGCGATGGCGATGCGCGCGGTGTCGCTCGACGGCGCCGACAGCAGCGCGCATCAGGCGCTCGGCGTCGTGCTGTCGATGCTCGGGCAAAGCGAGCAGGCGATGGCCGAAGAACGCCGCGCACTTGAGCTCAACCCGTATGACGTGGCCGCCGCCGGCGAACTCGGGCGGCTGTTGGCGTTTGCCGGCCGCACCGACGAAGCGCTCAGGATGAGCGAGCGCGCCATCAAGGCGAGCCCAAACAACACCCATGCGTTCCTGTGGTTCCGCAGCAAGGCGATCGCCTGCTTCATCGCCGGGCGCCACGCCGATGCCGCCGGCTTCGCTGCGGATGCCTGCGCACGCCGGCCGGATTATTTCTTCCTGCATTTCCTGCGCGCCGCTTGCCATTTCGCCAACGGCGACGCGGCACAGGCGCGCGCGGCCTACATCGAGGGCGTCGAACTGATGCCGCGCTACACGATGCGCGGCATGAAGATGGGGCACCCGTTCACCAACCCCGAAGACCTTGAACGCTTCGCTGCCGCGCTGCGCGGTGCGGGCTGGGACGGGTAGGGCTGCGGGCACTTCTACCGGACAGTTTTCCAGTCTAGACTTCGCCTGCGGGGCGCTGTCATGCGCCGCTCGTCGGGGGAGAGTCGCAGCATGGTTGAAGCACGACGCAAGGTTATCCGCATCCTGGGTGGCGGTATCGGTGGTCTGACGACCGCCTTCGAACTGACCAGCCAGCCCGGCTGGCAAGACCGCTACGAAGTGCATCTGCACCAGCTCGGCTGGCGGCTAGGCGGCAAATGCGCCTCATCGCGCGGCGAAAATGGCCGCATCGAAGAACATGGCATCCACGGCTTCCTCGGCAGCTATTACAACGCCATCCCGCTGGTGAAGGCGATCTATGACGAGCTCGACCGGCCGCCAACGATGCCGATCCCGAACTTCGAGGCCGCAATGGTGCCGATGGATTCGGTCATCATGTGGGAATTTGTCGACGGCGTGTTCAAGAAGTGGCCGTTTCGTTTCCCGCCGAACGATTTTGACCCGGCGCAACCGCAGCAGTTTACCAAGATTGAACAAGGCCTTATCTCGGTTCTTGAACTGCTCAAGTTCATTCACCACGAGCACGCCGACCACGCCAAGGGCCATGGCATCGAGCTCAATATCCTGCAGAAACTGTTCGACGCCGCGATCGATGCGCTCGAAAGCGATCTGGCGCACGGGCCAAGCCACCCGCTGTTCGAAGTCATCGACAAGGCGTGGCAGTGGCTCTACGCGCACCTGCTGATCAAGATCGGCTTCAGCGACGAGCTGCGCCACCTGTTCCTGCTCACCGATTACATGCTGGCGCTGATGCGCGGCGCCATCCACGCCAACGTCATCGAAAACGGCTATGACCAGCTCGACGCGCAGAATTGGGCGGACTGGCTCAAGGCCAATGGCGCCAGCCCGATGACGCTGACCTCGTCGCTCGCCATCAACACCATCAACCTGTCGTACCAGAACCCGCACGGCGACACGACGCGCATGCCGGTGATGGCGGCAGGCGCCTATCTGCACTGGACGCTGCGCAGCTTCGCCTATCTCGGCCATGCGGTCTATGCGTTTGCCGCCGGCACCGGCGAAACCATGATTGCGCCGCTGTACGAGGTGCTCAAGAAGCGCGGCGTGCATTTCCACTATTTCCACAAGGTCGAAGCGCTGCATGTCGGCGACGATCCGTTCAATCCGGGCAAGCAGATCATCACCTCGGTCGATATCGGCGTCCAAGCGACTGTGAAGAATGCCGCCCAAGGCGCTGAATACCAGCCACTTGTACCAGTGAAGCAACTGCCGTGCTGGCCACCTGCACCGCTGTTCGACCAGCTCGACCAGGGCGCGGCGCTGGCGGCCGGCGCCCCGGACGGCGAGCCTTATGATCTTGAATCCTGGTGGACGCCGTGGCAGCCGGTCGAGGCACTGACGCTGACCGCCGGTGACGGCCCCAACGGCTATGACGAGCTGGTGTTCGCCATCTCGATCGGCGCCGTGCCGTTCCTGTGCAAGGAACTGCTCGACGTCAGCGACGATTGGCGAAAGATGGTCAAGGGCATTCCCGCGGTGCTGACCCAGACCATGCAGATCTGGCTGCAGCAGGATTCGACGACCCTGGGCTGGGACGTCCCCTACAAGGGCAATGACACCGCCGTTTCTGGCACCTTCATGGCGCCGATCAACGGCATGGTCGATTTCCACCACCTGATTCCGATGGAGGACTGGCCCGCCGACAACATGCCCAAGGGGCTGTGGTATTTCAGCGGCGTGATGGACGAATACAGCCCGCAGCCGGCGTTTTCGGACCATGGCTATCCGCACCGCCAGCGCTCGCGCGTGCGCTACCAGTGCATCCAGTTCCTGCAGGCGACCACAGGCTTCCTGCTGCCCAAGGGTACACCCGATGGCTGGGATCCGCCCGGTGATCCGATCTGCCTCGATTTCAACCTGCTCGTCGATACCCGCCCCGGCGGCAATGTCCCGCGCGACGACGCCGGGGCCATTCGCGGCATCCCGCGCTTCGAAAGCCAGTTCTGGCGCGCCAACATCGATCCCAGCGAGCGCTATGTCACCTCGCCGCCGGGCAGCACCGCTTGTCGGCTCAAGGCCTGGGGGTCGGGTTTCACCAACCTGACGCTCGCCGGCGACTGGATCTACACAGGGCTCAACGTCGGCAGCTTCGAAGGCACGGTGATGAGCGGCAAGCTCGCCAGCCATGCGCTGACCGGCTTCCCGGCGCTCGACACCATCTATGGCTATCCGGCGCCAAGACCGGCCTGACCGGAGGACGGGGTGGGATTCGAACCCACGGTGGGCTCTCACCCACGGCGGTTTTCAAGACCGCTGCCTTAAACCACTCGGCCACCCGTCCGGACTTGGCCGGAGACGGCGCTTTTGCCGGTGTCGCGGCCCGAGCGCAAGCCTGTTGCAACTTCGGCGCAGGCCGAGAATCGCGAATGTCCCTGTCTGAGGCTTTCGCCACACGGTCATGCTGTGGCATCAATGCGGGGATGAACCGATTCCCGCGCTTGTTGCTGTTCGGAATGCTGCTGGCCGCCGCTGCCGTGCCGATGCGCGCGCAGGATGTGCCCGCCGTGCCGCCAGCCTCCGACGTCGTGGTCAACCCGGGGTTTTCGGCATGGCTCGCCGACTATGTCCGTGCCGCAAAGGCGCGTGGGCTCGACCCTGCAGCGATCGCTACCACCACCGGCGGGCTGAGCTATTCGCCACGCGTTGTCGAACTCGACCGCGCGCAGCCCGATGACAGCAACCGCACGCAGAGCCAGTTCAGCGATTATCTGACACGCCGCCTCGACGGCAGTCGCATCAATCGCGGCCGCGCGCTGCACGAGGACATGGCGGCAAAGCTCGTCGAAATCGAAGCGCGGACCGGTGTGCCGTCCAACATCATCCTTGGCATCTGGGGGATGGAATCGAGCTACGGCGTCAACACCGGCAATTTCGACGTGCCGCGCGCTGTCTCCAGCCTCGCCTATGACGGCCGCCGCCGCGAGCTGTTCACGAAGGAGCTCGATGCCAGCGTCAAGATTGTCGCCAAGGGGCTGGCGCGCCGCGACGAGCTCAAGGGCAGCTGGGCCGGCGCGATGGGCCAGCCGCAGTTTCTGCCCAGTTCCTACCTCGCCTACGCCGTTGACGGCGACGGCGACGGCCATGCCGATATCTGGGACTCGAAGCCCGATGTCGCGGCGTCGATCGGCAACTATCTGGCGAAGAACGGCTGGCGCCGCGGCCAGCCCTGGGGGATGCGCGTCGTCGTGCCGGGCAAGCTCGAACGCTGGCGCGTCCGCAATCTTGTGCAACCCGACCAGTGCGTGCGGCCGATGCAGCGTCACAGCCGCTGGATTTCGGTCGGTGAATGGAAGGCACTCGGCCTGATCCCGATGGGCAAGCCGTGGCCCGCCGATGACACGCTGGCGACCCTGGTCGAACCCGATGGCCCCGGCACGCCGGCCTATCTGACATTCGGCAACTACCGCGCGCTGCTGGCGTATAATTGCTCGAATTTCTATGCACTTTCGGTGGCGCTGCTCGGCGATGCGATTGACCAACCGGGCAACTAGCGTCGCCGCGCTGGCGGTATTGCTGACCTTGGCCGCGTGTGCCGGCAAACCTGCAAAGCCACCGGCCAGCGCGGGCGGCAAGCCGGCGGTCAGCGCCGGTTCAAAGGTCAAGATCGGCAAGCCGTATGAAGTGTTCGGAGTCTGGTACACGCCGTCGGACGACCGCAGCTATGACGCTGTCGGCATTGCGTCATGGTACGGGCCGGGGTTTCACGGGCTCGATACCGCGAACGGCGAGCGCTACGAAATGGACGCGTTGACCGCCGCACACAAAACGCTGCCGATGCCGAGCTATGTCGAGGTCACCAACCTGACCAACGGCCGCGTGCTGGTGGTGCGCGTCAACGACCGCGGGCCGTTTGTCGACGGCCGCATCATCGATCTGTCGCGGCGCGCCGCACAACTGCTCGGTGTCGACAAGGCCGGCACCGCCAAGGTGCGCGTCCGGCGAGTGTATCCCGACGCCGCGCAAATTGCCGCCTTGGCGCCGTTGCCGGAGGCGGTTGCGGTTCGGGTTCCCGCGCCGGTCGTTGCGCCGGCTGCCCCCTTGACCGCTTTCGCAACATCGACCGACACAGTGGCCGTTGACGCAGTGCCAGTACCGGTTGCCGTCGTGGCCGTTCCACCCGCTGCCGTGGAGGCCATAGCGGCGGCTGCGCCACCGGCAACGCCGCAGCTTTTCATCCAGGTTGCCGCCGTTTCCGACCAGGGCCGCGCCGAGTGGCTGCGCGGCTATCTCGCGCCCTACGGCACCGTCACCATTGCTGCCGCACCGTCGGGCCTGTGGCGCGTGCGCATCGGGCCGGTGTCAGATGCAAATTCGGCTGCATCGACACTGGCGCGCGTGCAGGCGGCGGGTTACAGCGATGCACAGATTGTTCGTGTCGGAGCCGCAGCCCCGCCGCCCTGACACGCGCCAAACATTTCGAGTCCAAGAGGTTCATTTCATGCGTTTCAAATCGGCACTTGCAGCGTTGCTCATCGCAGGCATCAGCAGTTCGGCGTTCGCGCAGGCCGCCCAAGTCTCGCCGATGCCGAGTTTCGCGACGCCGGCGCCCTATGCCTTCATGCTCGATATGTCGAACGGCGCGGTGCTGTACCAAAAGGACCCCGATACGCCGATGCCGCCCGCCTCGATGGGCAAGATGATGACGGTCTATGTTGCGTTCGACATGATCAAGCGCGGCGAGATCACGCTCGACAAGAAGATCACCGTGCGTCCCGAAACCTGGACGAAATGGCACAGCCAGGGCTCGACGATGTTCCTGTCGCCGGGTGAACAGGTCAGCGTCGAAAATCTGCTCCACGGTATTGTCACGCTGTCGGGCAATGATGCCTGCGTGACGCTCGGCGAGGGGCTGGCCGGCACGGATGAAAACTTCGTCGCGCTGATGAACAAGACCGCGCAGAAGCTCGGCATGAAGGGCTCGCGCTTCGCCAACACCAACGGTTGGCCCGATCCGAATGAAATGGTCACGGCGCGCGATCTGGCGACGGTTGCCGCCGCGACAATCCGCGACTTCCCCGACCTCTACAAGAAATTCTACGGCCAGCCGTCGTTCACCTGGGGCAAGACGCTCGGTGACGGCGCTGCCATCACCCAGGCCAACCGCAACCCGATTCTCGGGCGCGTCGCCGGCGCTGATGGTCTGAAGACCGGCCATACCGAAGACGCCGGCTACGGCTTCACCGGCTCCGCAGTGCAGGATGGCCGCCGTCTGGTGATGGTGCTGGCGGGCCTGTCGTCGTTCAACGAGCGAATTTCGGCGTCGGTGGCATTCATGGAATGGGGCTTCAACGCCTTCGGCCGCAAGCTGCTGCTCAAGCCCGGCCAGGTCGTCGGCACCGCCAAGGTTTGGATGGGCGAGGAAGCCGAAGTGCCGCTGACCGCCGCAACCGACCTCAAGGTCACTGTGCCGCGCGGTGCCGCGAACGCCGTCAAGGCGAAGATCGTCTACCAGGGCCCGGTGACCGCGCCGATCGCCAAGGGCGCCAAGATTGCCGAGCTCGTCGTCAGCGTGCCGGGCTTCCCCGATACGCGGTTGCCGCTGGTCGCCGCCAACGCCGTCGACAAGGCCGGGCCGTTCGGCCGCATCGCCGCGGCGTTCCGCGCGCTGTTCCTGTAATGCTGCGCGGCCGTTTCATCAGCCTCGAAGGCGGGGAGGGCGCGGGCAAGTCGACGCAGCTCAACCTGCTCGCCGAGCGGCTGGTGGACGCCGGCATCAAACTGGTAACGACGCGCGAACCCGGCGGCACCAAGGGCGCCGAAACGATCCGCGAGCTGTTTGTCAGCGGCGCCACCGACCGCTGGGACGCGGCGACCGAAGCCTGCCTCGTCAATGCCGCGCGCGCCGACCATGTTGCACGGCAGATCCGGCCGGCGCTCGAACGCGGCGACTGGGTGCTGTGCGACCGCTACGCCGATTCGACCTTTGCCTATCAGGGCGGCGACAAGGGCGTGCCCGATGCCGACCTGATGGCGCTACACCGCGTGGCGACGGGCGACTTGTGGCCTGACTTGACGTTGCTGCTCGACCTGCCCGTCGAAACCGGGCTGGCGCGCACGCTCAAGCGTATCGGCGGTGCGACTCGGTTCGAAGCGCATGACCTGAGCTTTCACCAGCGCGTCGCCGCCCGTTTCCATGCGCGCGCGGCGGCTGAACCGCGCCGCATCCGCACCATCAATGCCGACATCGACGCGCACCACGTCGCGGCCGCCATCTGGGCCGAGGTCGCGCCACTGCTGCCATGCTGATCGGCCACCGCGAACAGGGCGCGGCGTTTCGCGCGGCTTTCGACAGCAAGACATTGCACCACGCGTGGCTGATTGCCGGTGCGCAGGGTATCGGCAAGGCGGGCTTCGCGCGCGCCGCAGCACTATGGGTACTGGCGCGGTCGGCTGGCCCGCAAACCGGAGTGCCGACCGACAGTTTCGACGTGTCCGAAGACCATCCGACGGCACGGCTGCTGACGGCCGGCAGCCATCTCGATTTCCGCGTCGTCGAACGCATTCCCGACCCCAAGGACCGCAAGGCTGAAAAGCTGCGGGCGCAGATCAACCTCGACCAGATCGTGCCGCGCGATGGCTCGAAGGTCGAAAATCCGTTGCGGCCATTCCTCCAATCCACCCCGGCGCTGTCGGATTGGCGCGTTGTGATCGTCGACAGTATCGACGACATGAATCGCAACGCTGCCAACGCCTTGCTGAAGAATCTGGAGGAGCCGCCGCCGGGCACGCTGTTCCTGTGCGTGAGCCACTCTCCGGGACGCCTGCTGCCGACGATCCGCTCGCGCTGCCGCACCTTGCGCTTTGAACCGCTCAGCGACGAGGACGTGGCGCGCGTGCTCGATGATGTCCGCCCCGACCTGTCGATGACCGACCGCGACACGCTGGTCCGTATCGCACAGGGCGCCCCCGGCCGGGCGCTGCGCTTTGCCAGCATCGGCATCGCGGCGCTTGAGGCCGAGCTCGGCGAACTGGCGGTTGCAGGACCGCAGGCGGCCACCGCACGCGCGCTGCTGCTGTCGCGGTCGCTCGCCGCCAAGGCCGCAACGCCGCGCTACGAAGCCTTTCTTGAACTCGCGCCCGCGGCTATCGCGCATGCCGCCCGTGACCGGCGCGGGCCACGGCTTGCGCGCGCGCTGGCGCTATGGGAAAAGGCGACGGCGCTCGCGGCTTCGGCAGTGGCGCTGTCACTCGAACCCCAAAGTGTCGCCTTCGACCTGGCCATGCTCGTGTCAGGACTTGCCGAAACGTGACAGGAAAACCTGCCAAAGTCATGACCAGTAAACAGAACTTCTACGTTACGACCGCGATTTCCTACCCCAACGGCCGCCCGCACATGGGCCATGCCTATGAGGTGATCGCCACCGACGCGATTGCGCGCTTTCACCGGCTGCGCGGCGAAAACGTCCGCTTTGTCACCGGCACCGACGAACACGGGCTGAAGATCGCCCAGGCGGCTCGCGCGGCCGACGTCACGCCGCGCGCCTATGTCGATGACATGGTACAGCATTTCCTCGCGATGGCCGCCAAGCTGAATATCTCGTACGACCGCTTCATCCGCACCACCGACGCCGACCATGTGGCGTCGTGCCAGGCGCTGTGGCGCGCGATGGTGGCGAACGGCGATATCTACCTCGATCGCTACGAAGGCTGGTACTCGGTCCGCGACGAAGCCTATTACGATGACAGCGAACTGGTCGAAGGGCAAGGCGCCAGCGGCGACATCGTGCGCCTGTCACCACAAGGCACCGAGGTCGAATGGACCGTCGAGGAAAGCTGGTTCTTCCGGCTGTCGGCCTACCAGGAGCGGTTGCTCGCGCATTTCGACGCGCACCCCGAATTCATCCAGCCCTCCAGCCGTTTCAACGAGATGCGGGCGTTTGTTGCAGGCGGGCTGCGCGACCTGTCGATCTCGCGCACCAGCTTCGACTGGGGTATTCCGGTGCCCGACAGCCCCGGTCATGTCATGTATGTCTGGGTCGATGCGCTGACCAACTACCTGACCGCAGTCGGCTATCCCGACGGCGATTTCAGCGCATGGTGGCCCGCCGATCTGCACGTCATCGGCAAGGATGTGGTGCGCTTCCACACCATTTACTGGCCGGCCTTCCTGATGTCGGCGCAGCTGGCACTACCCAAAACGGTTTTCGGCCACGGCTTCATCCTTAACCGTGGCGAGAAAATGTCGAAATCGCTCGGCAACGTCGTCGAACCGGTGGCGCTGGCCGAGGCGTTCGGTGTCGACCAGCTGCGCTGGTTCCTGTTGCGCGATGTCGCCTTCGGCGATGACGGCAACTACAGCCATGAAGCCATTGCCGAGCGCACCAACGCCGATCTCGCCAACGGCATCGGCAATCTGGCGCAACGCTCGCTGTCGATGGTGGCAAAGAACTGCGACGCGAAGATGCCCGCAACCGACGCCGGCGGCGAAGCCGAGGCCGTTCTGGAACAAGCACTTGTCCAGCACAGCAAGGGCTATTT
>CALMPZ010000195.1 GCA_937871645.1 uncultured Polymorphobacter sp. | reverse complement strand
ATTTCCTGGATGGTAAAGAAGCAGTCGGCGGTGCCGACGCGCATCTCGCAGGCGGTGACGAAATCGACGCCGCCGCCGATGCAGCCGCCCTGCACCACCGCGATGACCGGCACGCGGCAGCGGTCAACGACGGTGAAGGTGTCCTGCATGTGCTTGACGTGGCGACGGAACGATTCGCGGGCGCGGCCGAGATCGCTGCTGTCGCCGCCGCCACCGAGCGAACCGGCGGCCATCTTGAGGTCGAGCCCGGCGGAGAAATGCTTGCCCGTCGAGGCGATGACCACGGCGCGGACGCTGATGTCGGCGTCGATCGCGTCGAACACGGTGATCAGCTCGGTCCAGAACGCCCGGTTCATCGTGTTGAGCTCGGCGGCGCGGATCATTGTCACGCGCGCGATACCGTCTTCGACGGTCAGGCTTAAAGTCTGCAATTCCATTCGGTGTCTCCCCGGTCTAATGAACATCCCCATGACCAAATTCACCGTCAACGGCAACCCCGTGCACTACAAGATGGATCCCGAGACGCCGCTGCTGTGGGCGTTGCGCGATGCGTCGAACCTGACCGGCACCAAATTCGGCTGCGGTGCCGGGCTGTGCGGTGCCTGCACCGTGCATATCGACGGCGTGCCGACGCGGGCGTGTTCGATCAGCATCGGTGCCATCGAAGGCACGCTGGTCACCACCATCGAAGGCCTGTCGGATGACCGTTCGGACCCCGTCCAGCAGGCGTGGATTGCCGAGCAGGTGCCGCAATGCGGCTATTGCCAGTCGGGCATGATCATGGCGACGGTGGCACTGCTCAAGACCAACCCCAACCCGACCGACGCCGATATCGACGCTGCGATCACCAACCTGTGCCGCTGCGGCACCTATCCGCGCATCCGCAAGGCCATCCACCGCGCCGCCGCCAGCCTGACCGCGGGCAGCGTCATCGCCGCCGCCCCGGCGCCCGACACGACGTTGTCCGAAGCCGCGCGCCGGACGCCGGCGCTCAACCCCAACCCAGCGCGCGACGCAGAATGACCGCGGCGCGCTGGACGCCCAAGCTGTTCAGCGTTTTGAAGGACGGGTACGGTGCGGCCGATTTGCGCACCGATGCGCTCGCCGGGCTGACTGTCGCCATTGTCGCGCTGCCGCTCGCCATGGCGCTCGGTATCGCCAGCGGTGCCTCGCCCGACAAGGGGCTGGTGACGGCGATTGTCGCGGGCTTCTTCATCTCGCTGCTCGGCGGCTCGCGTGTCCAGATCGGCGGGCCGACCGGCGCGTTCGTCGTCATCGTCTTCAATGTCATCGCGCAGCACGGCTATGACGGCATGGTGCTGGCCACCGCGATGGCCGGCGTCATCCTGATGATCGCCGGCTATGCGCGCGCCGGGCAGCTGGTGAAATATGTTCCCGCCCCCGTCGTCACTGGCTTCACTGCCGGCATCGCGCTGATCATCGCCACCAGCCAGATCAAGGATTTCTTCGGGCTGACGATGGCGAACGTGCCGGCCGATTTCATCCCCAAATGGCAGGCCTATGCGCATGATGCCGCGACCGTGAACTGGTCTGCGGCGGCCGTCGGCGCCGGGGCGCTGGCGCTTATCATCGTGCTGCGCCGCAGCGCCCCCAGGGCACCGGGCTTCCTGATCGCGATTGTCGCGGCCGCCGCGGTGGTGGCGCTGCTCAAGCTGCCGGTCGATACCATCGGCTCGCGCTTCCCGAACATGCAGAGCGGGCTGCCGTTGCCGCATATCCCGGCGCTGAGCCTCGCCAAGGCGCAGGAAGTGCTGCCGGCAGCGTTCACCATCGCGTTTCTGGCGGGCATCGAATCGCTGCTCAGTGCCGTGGTCGCCGACGGCATGACCGGCTTCCGTCACCGGTCGAACCAGGAACTCGTCGGCCAGGGCGTCGGCAACCTCGCCTCGGCGCTGTTCGGCGGCATGCCCGCCACCGGCGCCATTGCACGCACCGCGACCAATGTCCGCAGCGGTGGCCGCTCGCCCGTCGCCGGCATGCTGCACGCGGTCTTCCTGCTGCTGTTCGTGCTGTTCGCGGGCGACCTGATGGCGTTCGTGCCGATGGCGGCGCTCGCGGCGATCCTGTTCATCGTCGCCTGGGGGATGAGCGAAATCGACCGCGTCCGCATGCTGCTGCGCATGCCCAAGGCCGACCGCGTCGTGCTGGTGCTGACCTTCCTGCTCACCGTGCTCGTCGACCTGACGGTGGCGATCGGTGTCGGCGTGACGCTCGCCTCGCTGATGTTCATGGCGCGGATGAGCGAAACCGTCGCGATCAACGCCGGCGCCACCATGGTCCCCGAGGAAGGCGACGAGCCCGGCAGCGGCAATGCGGGGGGCCAGCGCGACACGCTGCCGCCGGGCGTCGAGGTCTTTCAGATCACCGGGCCGTTCTTCTTCGGCGTGGCGGGCGAGCTGCTCGACACGCTGCGCCGCCTCGGCCAGCCGCCGCGCGTCATCATCCTGCGGCTGCGGCTGGTGCCGTTCCTCGATGCCAGCGGCGCCGCCGCGGTCGAGGCGTTCGTCGAACAGGCGCACAAGCTTGGCAGCAAGGTCATCCTGTCGGGGCTGCAACCCGGCCCGCGCAGTGTGCTGGCGCACGCCGGGCTCGGCCGCGCCGGTGGACGCGTGGTGTTTGCGCGCGACTATGGCGAGGCGCTGGACAAGGCGCGCGGGTTGGCCGCAGCGTAACGAATTCCCCGGCGGCGGCGCTTCAGGGTCGTCCCGCCCGCGGGCTGGCCACCGTTGCCACCAAAATCCGCCCCAGCGGCGTCGTCGCGGCATGATGCCCGACTGAGGTCTTGGCGGTCAGCATGAACAGCGTCTTGCCGTCGTCGCCGCCGAGCATGCAGGCGTAGCACGGGTCGCCGGTATCGATCACTTCAAGCACCTTGCCGCCTTCGGCGATGCGCAGGCACTGCGGTGCGACCGGGTTGGCGATCCAGATGGCGCCGTCGGCATCAAGCGCGATGCCGTCGGGAATGGCAGGGGCGGTTGGCGCCCAGACGCGGCGGTTCGACAGGCTGCCGTCGGGGGCGATGTCGAACGCGGTGAGCACGCCGGCGAGCGTTTCGCCGACGATGAGCGTGCGGCCATCGGGGGTGATGACGCTGCCGTTGGGGAAATGCAGGTCGGTGGCGGCGACGCTGACGCTGCCGTCTGCTGCGACCAGCGCCAGCTTGGCGGTGACATGGTCGGCGAGCACCGATTCGGTGCCGCGCGTTTCGAGTTCGTGATCGAGGTTGAAGCCGAAGTTGCCGACATAGGCGCGGCCCTGGCTGTCGACGACCATGTCGTTGCAGTGGAAGGTGGCGAGGCCCGACAGATCGGCGTGCACGCTGATGACGCCGTCCGGCGTGCGCCGCAGCAGCTGCCGTTTGATCATGCTGACAATGAGCATTGAACCGTCGGGCATCCAGCCGAGCCCCGACGGCTGGTCGTCGATGGTGAATTCGGTGCGCAAGTCGCCGGCCAGCGATACCGATTTGACCGCGTGCGCGTAAAAGTCGCTGAACCACAGCCGGCCGTCGTGCCAGCGTGGGCCTTCGCCGAAATAGATGCCATCGGCGAGGATGCGGGTGGTGCGTGTCATATGGACTCCCCTTGTTTTGGGGGAGGCTAGCATAGCGAAGGCGGGGTTCGA
>CALMPZ010000194.1 GCA_937871645.1 uncultured Polymorphobacter sp. | reverse complement strand
CAGAATGATTGCCGCCGCACGCACCGGCGTCGTCACCAGGCTGAACAGCGGCACTGCGAGCGCACCGACGCCGCTGAAGCCGCCCTTGGCCAGACCGAGGATGATGACCGCACTGACGGCGATCAGATAAAAGCTGACTTCGGGTGGCATCGGCGTAAACTCCGCTGCAGTCGATAGCCGGGAACAGGCGACGCAGCAATTTTCAGCCGCAGGCCCATGGCCTGCCGGGACGCTTTTTGTCCGCAATCCGGCTGGATGTTTCGGGTTGAAGGGGGTGGGCGTGACAATCGAACTCTATGCACTGCTGACCGCGGTTCTGCTGGGTCTCGTCCACATTTCGGCCGCGGCGTTCACATTCAAGGCACAAGTCGGCAACCGCTACACGGTCGGCGCGCGCGACGCGGAGATCAAACCGGTCGGGGTCAGCGCGCGTCTCTACCGCGCAAACGCCAACTTTCTCGAAACCTTCGGCTATTTTGCCGTTTGCGTGATCGTCGGCCAACTTGCCGGTGCAACCGGAAAGCTCGGCGAGATTGGCTGCGGCATGTATCTGGCGGGGCGGATGCTGTATCTGCCGCTCTATGCCGCAGGGGTGCCGTGGCTGCGCAGTTTCAGCTGGAATATCGCGACGCTGGGCATTGTTCTGGTCGGCATCCAGGCGCTACCGCTGGCAGCGCTGTCGCCAGGTTGAAAGCGGCGTCGCGCGCGCCGACCTGAAGCCGCGCTTGCCCAGCCCGAGCATGCCGGCCCGTGAGGCCATGCATTGATTGAGTTGGTTGTTGGGCTTGCACGGCATTAACCAGATAAATGTTACACTATTGATTTTGTCTTGAACGCTAACGCACTGACATTCAATATTTTCCAATATTGGCACGGCTCTTGCTCATAGTCCGGCAGTGAATGGTTTTTCCATTCACGCCAACTGGGGAGTTCACATGATCAAGAAAATTGCTTTGCTGTCTGCCGCCGCATTCGGCGTTTTGGCAGCATCGCCGTCTGCCGCCGTAGCTTATCTGCCGGTCGGTCCGCAGACCAATGTCGCTTTGTCGACGGTGACCAGCGGTGGCTGGACTTTGTGCTATTCGGCCGGGATGGATGTGGCGTTCGGCACGAGCGCATCGGTGACGCTCGCTGGGTGCACGGGTAGCCAGCTGATGCTGGCCGGGCGCCAAACCGGCAGCTCCAACCTGATGCTATTGGCGCAGACCCTCACCGTCGATGCGCTCAATCCGACCGGTGCTGACGCGAACAATGTCTTCACGACATCAAACGGCACGGACTGGTTCTACAATGATGACTGGTCGTGGGGTTTCAAAACCATTGGCAACCCATATTACAAATATCAGTGTGACGGCCCGTCTGCAGGTTCGATGTGCCTTCACGTCCTCAATGTCGGCGGCCACCATATCGACACGGTCGGCACCTGGGGCAGCGACTATGAAAAGCTGGTGTTCACCAGCGATGGCGGCGGCGCGGTTCCCGAACCGGCAAGCTGGGCGCTGCTGATTACCGGCTTTGCGCTGGTTGGTGCAGCGGCACGCCGTCGCCGGGCGATCGCCACTGCTTGAGATCGATCACCGACCGATATGCAACCGCCGCCAGGGAGACCTGGCGGCGGACTTGTGTCGGGGCGCCGGGCGTTGCCGTCAGCCACAGCGGCATTTTGGTGGTTGTCGATATCGGTTGGCATGGTGTGTAAGGTCGAGCGCGGCCCAGCCTGTGCGTGTGATACCGTCAAGGCGTGCGTAGACCGGGGTTGTCACGATGCGAGGTTGAAAATGAAGCGCAGACGTGGGCCAATGCTGGTGGCGATGCCAATGCTGTGGGTCGCAATGTTCTTGACGGTTGGCACCGCCAATGCCCAGAACGCTGCAGCTTCCGATGCCGTTGTCTGCAGCGCCGTCTGGCACGACAACGCCCGCAACCGCGACATGCCGGTGCGAATCCGCATGCCGGCGACCGGCGCGCACGTGCCGGTGGTGCTGTTCAGCCACGGCCTCGGCGGTTCGGTCGCCGCCGGCACGCGCTGGGCCGCCGACTGGACCAGCGCCGGCTTCGCGGTCATCCACCTCCAGCATCCGGGCAGCGATACCAGCGTCTGGGAAGCGCTGCCGCAGCCGCAACGCATCGCGGCGCTCAAGGCCGCGGTGAACGCGCAGCAGATGGTGGCGCGGCTTCAGGACGTCAATTTTGCCGTCGACACGGTGATCGCGCACGGCAAGTTCGGCGACTGCGACCTCGCGCGCCTCGACAGCCGCCGCATCGGCCTGGCGGGACACAGCATGGGTGCCGGCACCGTGCTGGCGGCGGCGGGGCAACGCTATCAGGTCGGCACGGAATTGCGCAGTTTTCCCGATCGGCGCATCAGGGCGTTCATCGCGTTCAGCCCGTCGGCACCGCCGGTCGCGCGTGCCGCGACGCCCGGCGACGATTTGACGGCGGCAGCAATGGCGTTCGACCATATCACCGCGCCGTTGCTGTCGGTGACCGGCACGCGCGACACCTCGCCGATCGACCCGTCGCTGACGCCATTGTCGCGCCAGCTGGTGTTCCGCGCGCTGCCGAAGGGCAATGCCTATCTGCTGGTGATGGATGATGCCGACCATATCGTGCTCGGCGGCGGCAACGGCGAGGGTGCCGCGCTGCGCCAAACCACCAGCGCCGATGACGCCGGCATCGAGCGTGTCGTCGGGCAGGTGACGACGTTGTTCTGGCTGGCGACGCTATCCGACAGCGCGCTGGCGTTGAAAACGCTCAAGGACCTGCCCGCCAAGGCGCTGCGGCCGGGCGACAAATGGAGTGTGCGATAGCGACGGCAGGTTGCGCGTTTGCGCGCCGAACCCATCATTGCGATGTCATGCCCGCGCAGGCGGGAATCCATCTCGGGCCGGCATTTGCCGTGGATTCCCGCCTGCGCGGGAATGACATACTGGGAAGAACGCAGCGACACGCAGTTGCGCCGCAGTTTGTCCTTGCAACCGGCGCGTGCATTGCCTTCATAGCGGTATCGGCAGCCAGCAGGACAATTTGCCATGAACGCACCGCTTCACCCCGAGCTTTGGCAGCGCGCCCGCGCGCAGGCGGCGGCGGTGCCGGCGATTTACGGCAATGTCGATTTTGACGCGCAGCCCTACCGCTTCGCCACTGCGCCCGACGATGTTTCGACCTTGCCCGAAGCACTGACCGGCGAACGGCCGCGCGTGCTGGCCGATGCCGAAGCCGTCGATCTGGTGCGCGCCTATACGATGATGGGCGACATTGTTGCCGATGCCTATGCCGCGCTGATCCCGACTTACGGGCTGCAGACGTTGATCGCGATGCTGGTCACCGCGTGCGACAAGGGCATCGACGCGGTCGCCGATGCGCCCGCCGAACTTGCGGCGTTCATCGCGCACATGGAGCGCACACCCGAATGGCTCGACATGGCGCTGGTCGAAGCCGGCGCGCGCCATGACCGCAACTCGACGGCGAACCTGTCGCCGTTCGTCATTCGCGGCGCGTTCCTGGCGACCTTCCTCAACAAATATTCGGCGCTGCCGATGGCGCTGACCGGCTCGCTGTCGAACGTCACCGCCGCGCGCCGCGTCAAGGAAACCGCGACGTTCTTCGCGACCACCGTGCTGCCCGGCGCGCTCGAACGCCACGGCCCCGGCTTCAAGGCGGCGGCGATGGTGCGGTTGATGCATTCGATGGTGCGCTTCAACGTCATGCGCCGCCCCGGCATGTGGGACCTCGCCGAATTCGGCGTGCCGATCCCGCAAGTCGACCAGATGCCCGCCGGGCTGATCCCGATCTTCCTGATGTCGTACGAAATCATCGGCAAAGGCGGCACCGAATTCACCGGCATCCAGCGCGCGCAGGTCGAACTGGCGCGTTACCGTTGCTACCTGCTCGGTCTGCCCGAAGCGCTGCTGCCCGACACGCCGCAAGGCATCGTCGACGTGATGAACACGCGCTTTGCGACGCTGCGCGACGGCTATGACGACGCCACTTGCGGCGCGCTGCTGCGCGCGACCATGGCGACGCGGCTGTTCCCCGATGACAGCCTCAGCGCCTGGGTATTCAACCGCATCGAGCACCGCTTCTCGCGCAAGTTTTTCGTCAGCACCATGCTCGGCGGCAATACCGAACGCGCAGCGCAAGCCGGCGTCGTGCTCGACGGTTGCGACCATCTGCTCCACGGCGTCGCCAGCCTGTTCATCGTCGGGCGCATCATCGCCTACAAAGTCGCGGATCGCATTCCCGTAGTGCGCGATATCGCCGACCGGCGGCTGGTGCGGCGCATCGAACGCCAACTCGCGCGCTACGGCCGCGCCGAATTCGTCAGCGACGGCGCGCACTACAAGCCGGCGCCCGCCGCCGTGGCGGCAGAGTAAAATCGCCGCCGTGGCGGTAGAGTAGAATCGCCGCGCCGCCGGCGCTGGACTTGCCCGGCAAATCTGCTACATTTTGCGCCAAATCCTGCTATTTTGGCGGGCCAAGGGGGAATGCGCCGATGCGGTTCACGGGTTCGAGACTCTTGCTGACGGCGGCGCTGCTCGCCGTCGCGGCACCGGCCGCCGCCGATGACGCCGGGGCGCGCGCCGCGCTCAAGGCGATGTCCGACTTCATGGGCGCGCAGCAGCACATCAGCGCGCGCTTCGACAGCGACATCGAAGTCATGACGACGGCGCTCGAAAAGCTGCAGTTCGATGCGTCGGGGCAGATCCAGCTGAGCCGGCCGGCGGGGCTGCTGCTGTCGCGCGCCGGTGGCTATGATTCGGTGCGGATGTATTTCGACGGCAAGACCGTGACGCTGCTCGATGTCGACGACAATATCTATGCGCAGGTCGCCGCCGCAGCCAGCAACGACGAATTGCTCGCGGTGATGGCCGAGCAGTTCGCGCTGCCCGTCCCCGGCGCCGATTTCCTGTTCACCAACAGCTATGCGCGGCTGTCGGCAGGCATCCTCGAAGCCAAGGACGTCGGCCCGGCGGTCATCGACGGCGTCAAATGCCGCCATCTGGCGTTCCGCAACATCGATACCGACTGGCAATTGTGGATCCGCACCGGCGACAAGCCGCTGCCGTGCAAGTTCATCGTGACCAGCAAGACGATGGCCGGCGCGCCGCAATATTCGCTGCGCATCTACGACTGGGGCTTTGCCGCACCCGCCGCAGGCACCTTCACCGCCACCTTGCCCGCCGGCGCACGCCACGCCGCGATCAGCGACCTATCGGGGGCCGGCGACATTCCCGCCCCGACGCCTGCAGGAGACAAGAAATGATCCCCACTTCGACCCGCCTGCTTGGTGCCGCGCTCGTCGTGCTGGCGCTCGATACGTCGCTGCCGGCGCCCGCCGCCGCCATCGTCGGCCGCCCGGCGACACCGATGAGCTATGCCGGCGTCGCGCGCCGTTCAACGGTCTATCACGCGCCGGTCTATGGCGCGCCGGTCGCCGCCGCGGCCGTGGTCACCACCACCGCCGTCGTCGCCGCTTCGGCATCGGCCAATGCCGCCGCCGCGAACCAGGCGGCCGCTAACCAGGCCGCGATGAACCAGGCGATGGCGCAACAGCAGGCCGCGAACGCCGCCGCCTATCAGGCCGGCGTTGCTGCGGGCAAGGCCGAGGCCGCACCGCCGCCCAAGTGAGGTTCAAGGGCGCGCCGCGCGGGCAGGGGTGACCCCTG
>CALMPZ010000193.1 GCA_937871645.1 uncultured Polymorphobacter sp. | reverse complement strand
TCGCGACCAGCACCTCGGCCGATTTCGTCCACGCCAACTACGCATTAGTCACCGTGCTGATGGCGGCGGCGGCGCTGTGGTTCGTGGCGGCGCAGGCGCGCGTTGCACAGGCGATGCTCCGGTGCGGCGCTCTGCGAAGCTGGCTCACTGCGCTCGCAATTCTTGCGACCGGCGGCGCGCTGTTCATCGCCATGATGCAGGTGGCGATGTCAGTCTGAGCGCGTCGCCAGGTCGGTCAACACTGCTTCCTCGAACGACCGGAACTGCGAGCGCACGCCGGGGTATTTCGCCGGATCATCGCCGGTGCCGGTGATCAGATAGACGAACACGCGGTCGCGCGCCGGATCGATCCATAGGCCGCCGTAAAGGCCGTACGCCTCCCCCAGATGTCCCCAGCCGATCAGTGGCTGACCCGCGACGGGTTGGTCGCCCGCGCCGCCGGTCAGGCATTGCAGCCCCGGCCCGTAGCAGCGCATCAGCCCGTCATAGTTATCCCCAATCGGCGGCGCACCATTCCACACCGGCGTCAGCAGCGCCTTGACGGTTTCGGGCTCGAGCAGCCGCACGCCGTCGACTTCACCGCCGCGCAGCAGCAGCCGGCCGATCTTGGCGAGGCCAAGCGCCGATATCCGCAAGCCACCTTGCGGCGAATACAGCGTGCCGTTGGTGCCGGGGACGTAGCTCGCCATGTCGCAGCTCGCCATGCCGCGCACCGGACACGCCGGCCTAGCCCCACGCAAATCATCGACCTGCGCCACCCATGGCCCGGCGGGGTTCCAGTGGTCCTCGTCGATGCCCTTGCGGTACAGCGTCGCCGCTGCCTTCACCGCGGTGTCCGAACAGCCCGACCAGTTGAAGCAGGCGTCGAGCCGCAGCGGCGCGAATACCTGCGCCGTCATCAGCCGGTCGAAGCGCTGATGCGTCGCCGCCTCCATCACCGTCGCGATGATGCCGTAGTTGAGGTTGGCGTAGCTGAAGCGCGCGCCGGGCGCATAGGCCGACCAATGCGCCGGCGTCAGCCCGTCGCGCAGGCTGGTGCCGAGCGGGAAACTATACCCCGGCCCGTCATCGACGCCAGAGGTGTGGCTGAGCAACTGTCGCAACGTCAGCGGCGCATCGGGAAAGCCCGGATTGCGCAGCGTCCAGCCGAGATAGCTTGACACGTCACGGTCAAGATCGAGCTGCCCCGCCTCGACCAGCCGCATCACCGCCACCGCCACCGTCAGCTTCGAAATCGAAGCGACGCGCATCGGCATATCGGGCGTCAGCGCGCGCGGCGGTGCCACCACGGCATCCCCCAGCGCATCGCTGCGCAACACCTTGTCGCGGTCGGCCACCACCACCGTCAGCCCGGCGAGCGGCGGCGATGCCGCCGTCGTGCCGGCCACCAGCGCCGCCAGCGGCTCAGCCGCCAGCGTTGGCGCCGGCATCAGCACCAGTATCGGGGCCAGCACCAGCGCCGCGACGCGGAGGACCAAATTCATGCTGGCAAGGTCAGGCCGGCCCCATGCGGAACGCGCAGAACTTGTTGCCTTCGGGATCGCGGAAATAGCCGGCGTAGAACGCCTGCGGCCCTTCATCACCGCGCAGCCCCGGCGCGCCTTCATCGCTGCCGCCGAGTTCGAGCGCCAGCTTGTGCATCGCATCGACCTTGGCGCGCGTATCGAGCGTGATCGCCACCATATTACCGTTGCCTGCGGTCGCCTTGCCCTTGTCATACGGCGGCGTCAGCGCGATGCCGGGCGTGTCGAAACTGACGCCCCACATGGTGAAATCACCGAATTCCATCAAGCGCTTGGCGCCGATGCTGCCGAGCAGCGCGTCGTAAAACTTGCGCGCTGCCGCAATGTCGTTGGTGCCGAGTGTCACATAGCCGATCATGTCTTGCGCCTCCCAAAGCGAGTTATACGCAACAGATTATCACGAGAACAAAACGTGTCCACATATTTTCGCGCAGTGACGCCAGTATGGCAGCCGGTGGTTCGACGCCGGTCGAGCAAGACCAGCCATGTGCAGCGCCGAGGCAAGCGCCAAGAGCCTCCGGCGGGCAGGCCTGAGGCCTGCACCCGATTGTTGGGGAATGTCTGGAATGGGGTGGGAAAGGGACTGTCGGCCTTTCGGCGGTGGTCGGCGAAAGCGGACTTTCGTTACACTCGGCCCTTGCGGTTTTTCGCTATCACTTCTGGGTCGTAAGGGCCGACTTTCCGCCATCTATTCCGAAATGAAACGATAAAGACACTACATACCATAGGCCAGAATATTAGCCGCAGGTTCTGTGACAAGCCTGCGCTAGGGATATAGCTGCTCCACCACAATAGCATGCCGACAATCAATCCGATCGCCATGCCAATGTTCATACTCCACGGCTTTGGCTTCATGCCTCATTCTCTCTCTGCATCTTGGCTCCAGATTAGCCTGTCATGATGATCGCACTTCCGCAATAGGTCCTCGTCCAAGATGCTTTGAAGTTCCAGTTTGGGGTCAGTAGCTGGCCGGCAGCGAAAGCCCACCCCCAACCCCTCCCTTGCAGGGAGGGGAGCAGCAAGTAAGGAGTGCCAAACAATCGGGTGCAGGGGTCACCCCTGCCCGCCGGAGGCCCTTCAAAAACCCCGTCTCACCCCATCGGGTACATGATCTCGCGCGTCACCGCGTCGATGGCCTTCATGACCGCGGGTTCGAGCACGAGGTCGCTGGCGGCGAAGATGTCGGCGAGCTGGTCGAAGCGCGTCGCGCCGACGATGGTCGAGGCGACGAAGTCGTGCTGCTTGCTCCATGCGGTGGCCAGCGTGATCGGCGTGAGGCCCGCGTCGGCGGCGATTTTCATGAAGCGCTTGGTCGAGGCCAGCGACTTTTCGTTGACGAAGCGCTGCGCCATCGCCGCCTGGCGGCCGCCGATTTCGAGGTAGCGGCTGAAGCGCGCGCCTTCGGGGGTGGCGCCGTCATTGTACTTGCCCGACAGCACGCCGCCGCCGAGCGGTGAATAGGGGATCAGGCTGATGCCTTCCTGGCGGCAGACCTGCGACAGCGCGTCCTCGAAGCGGCGGTTGTTGAGGCTGAAGTTGTTCTGGATGGTTTCGTAGCGCGCGAGGCCCTCGCCGGCGCTGGCTTCGAGCGACTTCATCAGCCCCCAGGCGGTTTCGTTACTGCAGCCGAGCACGCGGACCTTGCCGCTTTCGACGAGGTCGTCGAGTGCGCGCATCACCGGTTCATAGCTGGTGCCATGGTCGGGCCAGTGCGTCTGGTAGAGGTCGATATAGTCGGTCTGCAGGCGCTTGAGGCTGGCCTCCACCGCGCGGACGATGTTGTGGCGGTCGAGCGAGGTCATGCCGGCGCGCTGCGACGACTGAATCCAGCCATGGCTCGGCCCGCTGACCTTGGTGGCAATGATCAGTGCGTCGCGGTCCTTGGTCTTGAGCCAGCGGCCGACGAATTCCTCGGTGCGCCCGGCCCATTTGCGGTCGGGCGGCACGGGGTAGTTTTCGGCGGTGTCGAAAAAGTCGATGCCGGCATCGACCGAGGCATCGAGGATGCGGAACGATTCCGCCTCGTCGACCTGCGACCCGAACGTCATCGTCCCCATGCAGATCGACGAGACATAGATGCCACTACGGCCGAGACGTTTGCGCTGCATGGTGTTCCCCGATGGATGTTGTTTGCACCATCGATAGGGTGCGCGCCGCGGGCTTGCAACCGGTGCTAAACGCCCGCACGCACCGCTTTGCCCGGCAGGGCGGTGGCGACGATGGCGCTGCGGTCGACCACCAGCGTCCCGCCGACCATCACATAGGGGATGCCCGCAGACGGCGTCGTCGGCTTGGCGAAGGTCGCGCGGTCGATGACAGTTGCCGGATCGAACAGCGCCAGATCGGCATCGGCGCCAACCTTGACGCGGCCCTTGTCGCGCATGCCAGGGGCAATGACCTCCAACCGCTGCGCGGGCATCAGCGTCATTTTCCTGAGCGCCTCCATCAGCCCGAGCACCTTGCGTTCACGCACATAGACCCCGAGCACCCGCGCGAAAGTGCCGGCGCCGCGCGGGTGGCCCTTGCCATCGACAAACGGCATCGCGTCCGACGCCACCATGACGATGGGATCGGCCATGGCGATATCGACGGTGCGCGGCGGAATAGTGTGCATGATGACCGCGCCATTCGGAAACTCGCCGCGGTATTTGGCGAAGCTCACCGCGGTCAGCCGTTCGCCGGTCGGTGGCCATTCGAGGTCGCCATAGTCGCCGCCGATGCGTTCCTGCCAGCCCGTATCGAACAGCGCGCTGCCGATCAGCGTGCTGCCGGCGGTATAGGGATAGACTTCGGTGGTGACATCGAGGCCCTGCGCCTGCGCGCCGTGGATCAGCGCCAGCACCTGGTCGATCGCACCGACCGACTTGCTGCCGATGTGGCAGATGTGCAGCGGCCCGCCGGTGGCTGCGGCCATGGCGATGACTTCCTCCATAGGTGCCACCGGACCGTCACCTTGGGCGGTGACCGAGCGCCGGACATGCGTGAAAATCGGGCCCTTGGTGGCTGCTGCTACCCCGAACAGCGCCAGCGATTCCGCGCGGCTGGCGGCGGGCAGATATTCGTTCATCAGCCCGATGCCGAGCGCACCGGCGCCGATTTCGCGGCGCATGATGGATGCCATCCGCTCGATCTGCGGCGCATCGAAGCGCGTATAGGCCCAGTCCTGTTCTCGCCGCATGATTTCAGGGTTGAGCGACGCGAACGTCGGCGTCGTCAGCCCCGTCGTCATGAATATCCGCACCGATCTTTGGCCAGAGCTGGCGCCGTAGTTGATCCGCGCCTGGCCCGCGCGCGCCGCCAGAAATTCGGTGACTGGATAGGTGCCTGCCTCGAGCTCGAGCGAGGTCGTCACGCCGTCCTGCGCCTGCAGGTCGGCATCGCCAAGCGTCTTGCCATGCGAATGCAGGTCGATGAACCCCGGTGCCACCACCAGCCCCGTCGCATTGATGCGCTTGCCGCCGACCAAAGGCGCGGCGGAAATCGCCATGATCTTGCCGCCGCGAATGCCGACATTGGCGACGGCATCGAAGCCGCTTTCGGGGTCCATGACGCGGCCGCCGGAGATGACGGTATCGAACCCCTGCTCCGCGCCAATGATCAGCGGTGCAGCGGCCAACCCGGCCGCGGCAAGCGTGAACTGGCGCCTTGAAATCTGATGGTTGTCGTGCATCTGCTGCTCCCCCGAACTGCCGCGCCGTTACGCCTGATAAACCGTCCGTCCGCCTGTCACCGTGCGCACCACCTTGATGTCCTTGATCTTGTCGTGCGCCACCCCCAGCGGGTCATCCGACAGCATGACGAAATCGGCGAGCTTGCCGGTGGTGATCGAGCCCTTGCCGGCTTCTTCGAACGACGCGTGCGCGCCATTCAATGTGCTGACGCGCAGCGCTTGCGCCGCCGTGATGCGCTGGTTGGCGCCCCAGGTTTGGCCGTCCCAGCCGGTGCGCGTCACCATGCCCTGCATCGCCATCATCGGCGCGAACGGGCCGGGGTAGAAGTCCGACCCGGCGCACACCGGAATCCCGGCGTCGAGGAACGAGCGGAACGCCATGGCACCCTGCATCAAATCCTCGCCGTAGAAGCCGAATTTGTCGGAGTTGTAATAGGCGTAGCTGGTGAACGGCGCCGGGATCGCGCCGACCGCCTTGATGCGCCGCACAAGGTCATCATTGACCAGCGTGCAATGCGTGATCTTGAAGCGCGGATCGGCGACCGGATAGAGTTTCTGCGCGCGTTCATAGGCGGTCAGCGCCATGCCGATCGCGACATCGCCGTTGGCATGGCAATTGACCTGGATGCCGGCGCGGTGGACCTTTTCGACCCAGGCGTTCAGCGCCTCCTGGCTCTGCGCGACATTGCCGTAATAGGGCGGGTTGCTACCGGGAAACGGCACGCTCATCGCCATCGTGCGTTCGGAGAATGACCCGTCGACCATATGCTCGAACGTCGCGCCAAAGCGGATCCAGTCATCGCCGAAGCCGGTCTTGATGCCATTGGCGATCATCGCGTCGAGCATCGGGCCGGTGGATTCATAGCTGACGCGGTGCAGCAGATCGCCGCGCGCGCGGATCGCCTGCAGCGCCGCGAAGTCGCCGCCCTGGTGATGGACACTGGTCAGGCCGTAGCGGGCATAGGCCTTCGACATATAGGCGGCGCCGTCGCGGCCGCGCTGCTGCGTTTGTGCAGGCGTCAGCACCGGCCGCGTGCCGGCCTTGTCGATCACCTCGGTGGCGTTGTCGGTGACGCGGCCGTTGAGCTTGCCGGACGCGTCGCGGTCGAAGGTGCCGCCGGGCGGGTTGGGCGTCGCATCGGTGACGCCGGCGAGCGCGAACGCCAAGCTGTTGTAATAGGCGGTGTGGCCGCCGCGGTGCAGCACCATCACCGGATGCGTCGTCGAAACGCGGTCGAGGTCAGCCTTGGTCAGCGCGCGCTTGTCGGAGATTTTGGTGTCGTCGAAGAAGAAGCCCTCGACCCACTGCCCCGGCGGCGTGGTCGCGGCACGCGCCTGCAATTTGTCGATGATCGACTGGATCGTGAAGAATTCGACATCGAACGGATTGCCGACGATGACTTCATACAGCAGCACCTCGCCGACCGCATGATTGTGGCAATCGATGAAGCCCGGCACCACCGCCTGCCCCTTGGCATCGATGACCTGCGTGCGCTTGCCGGCGAATGCCATCGCCGCGTCGTCATCGCCCACCGCGACGAACCGCCCGTCCGCCACCGCGAACGCCGTCGCGCGCGGCTGCCTGTCATCGACGGTGTGGACGCGGGCGTTGCGCACCACCAGATCGGCGTCACCGGGCAGTGCCGCGAACGCCGGGGTGGCGAGGCCCAGTCCGGTCAACCCCAGTCCGCCCAGCACCTCGCGCCGGTTTGCCGCGATCCGCATGATGTGTCCCCCCACCTCGCCGCATTTTGCGCGGATCGACAGGCTAACCGCAGCGCAAGCGCGCGGCAACCGCCCGCACACCTGAACAACTTGGACACAACTCCAAACCCCGCTCATCCCGAGCGAAGT
>CALMPZ010000192.1 GCA_937871645.1 uncultured Polymorphobacter sp. | reverse complement strand
TACCCGCATATCGATCTCAGCCACATGCTCGCCGACAATACCGCGATGCAGCTGGTCAAGTTTCCCAAGCAGTTCGACGTCATCCTCACCGACAATCTGTTCGGCGACATCCTGTCCGACGAGGCGGCGATGCTGACCGGCTCGCTCGGCATGCTGCCGTCGGCGGCACTCGGTGCCAAGGACATGCCCGGGCTGTACGAACCGATCCACGGGTCGGCGCCCGATATCGCTGGCAAGGGATTGGCCAATCCGTGCGCGTCGATCCTCAGCCTCGCGCTGGCGCTGCGCTATAGTCTCGACCGTGGCGACCTCGCCGACCGGGTCGAGGCGGCGGTGGCTACCGCGCTCGACGGCGGTGCGCGTAGCGGCGATATCGGCGGTGCGCTGGGGACTGTGGCGATGGGCGACGCCGTGCTCGCAGCACTGGCGGGTTAGCGACGACTGTCTCGTTAGCGACGACTGGCGCGCAACTGCCACGCCAGCGCGAAATTCAGAACGCCAAAGACCAACAGGTAGATGGCCAGCCGCCATGACAGCCCGACATGCGGTGCCGCGAACAGCGCTGCTGTAAACAGCACCGAAGCCATGCCGGCCGCGACCATGACGCGCTGCCCGGCATGGCCATCAAGGCGGGTTGCCGACATCAGCAGCAAGACGCCACCAATGCCGACGCGCAGCCCGATGACGATGACCAGCGAGAATTCCGGTAGCAGCGGGCGCGCGAACACCGCGGCTCCTGCCGCAAAGCCAACCAGCGCATCGGTGACGAGAAGCCACGCCCGGCCATTCGGCGGCGCACGCCAGACTGCGGCGACCAGCAGCGCCGCGGCATCGGCGAACGCGTACAATGCAAAGCTCGGCGTGAGGACATGTATGCCGTAGTAAAAACGTACGATCAGCACCGCCACGAGGGCAAACGCCAGCACGCCGCGGACAGCGAACATTTGCCAGTTGGTTTCAAACTGTCGTCGCAGCGCGACGACGACATTCCCAGGATCGATAGCGACACCCACGTTCTAGACCCCCCGATCTGACCGTCGGCAGTATGACGCAAAATGCCCGAGTCGCGCGAGCCAAATTGCATCCGATTTCGCTCTATCTACCGCGCTGCAGCAATGTCGCCGCCTGGCGAGTGATGCACGGCATTGGCGCGCGCCGCGCTTTGCGGTAAAGCGACCCCCCGCTGCCACCCCCGGCAGCGCCTTTGGAGAAGCAAAGTGGCCTATCGAGTGGTCGTTGTCGGCGCAACCGGCAATGTCGGACGTGAAATGCTCAATATCCTTGCCGAGCGCGAGTTCCCCATTGCCGAACTGGCAGCGGTGGCTTCGGCGCGCAGCCAGGGCGACATTATCGATTTCGGCGAGACCGGCAAAACGCTCAAGGTCCAGAACCTCGACCATTTCGACTTCACCGGCTGGGATATCGCGCTGTTTTCGGCAGGCAGCGGCCCGACCAAGATTCACGCGCCGCGTGCGGCCGCCGCCGGCTGCACGGTCATCGACAACAGCTCGCTGTACCGCATGGACGCCGATGTGCCGCTGATCGTGCCCGAAGTGAACCCACACGCCATCGACGGCTACCGCAAGCGCAACATCATCGCCAACCCCAACTGCTCGACCGCGCAGATGGTCGTCGCGTTGAAGCCGCTGCACGACGCCGCCACCATCAAGCGCGTCGTCGTATCGACCTATCAGTCGGTGTCGGGCGCCGGCAAGGAAGGCATGGACGAGCTGTTCGAACAGACCCGCGCGGTGTTCGTCGGCGACCCCAAGGCGGCGAAGAAGTTCACCAAGCAGATCGCCTTCAACGTCATTCCGCACATTGACAGCTTCATGGAAGACGGCTCGACCAAGGAAGAATGGAAGATGGTCGTCGAGACGCAGAAGATCCTCGACCCGGCGATCGACGTCACCGCAACCTGCGTGCGCGTGCCGGTGTTCGTCGGCCACAGCGAATCGATCAACATCGAATTCGAACGGCCGATTTCACTGGCCCATGCGCAGTCGATCCTGCGCGAGGCGCCCGGCATCATGCTCGTCGACAAGCGCGAGGACGGCGGCTACGTCACCCCGATCGAATGCGTCGGCGAATATGCAACCTATATCAGCCGGCTGCGTGTCGACCCGACGGTGCCGCACGGCCTCAACCTGTGGTGCGTCAGCGACAATCTCCGCAAGGGCGCGGCGTTGAACGCGGTGCAGATTGCCGAACTGCTCGGCCGCCGGCACCTCAAGAAGGCCGCATGATCGAGCTTGCGGGCGGCTGCCAGTGCGGCGCCGTCCGCTACGTCGCGCGCTAGCCAAATGCCGGCGGGCCAGCAAATCGGCAAAGGTGACCCCGAATGAGCGAACCCGCCACGCATCGCTTCGCCAGCTTTGACGGCACTGAAATCGCCTGGACCGAACTCGGTGCGGGGCGGCCGGTGCTGCTGCTCCACGGGCTGTTCAGCAATGCCACGACCAACTGGCTGCGCTACGGCACCGCCAGGGCGCTCGCCGATGCCGGCTTCCGGATCATCATGCCCGACTTCCGCGCCCACGGTGCCAGCGCCGCGCCGCATGACGCGGCTGCCTATCCCCCCGACGTGCTGGCGCAGGACATCGAGGCGCTGGTCGCGCATCTCGGGCTCACTGATTTCGACCTCGGCGGCTATTCGATGGGCGCGCGCACCGTGATCCGCCTGCTGGCGCGCGGGATGCGGCCGCGCCGTGCCATCGTGTCCGGCATGGGGCTGGCGGGCCTCATCGAATCAGGCAAGCGCACCGGCTGGTTCCTGCATGTCATCGCCAATGCCGACAGCTTCGAACGCGGCAGCAACGGCTGGTTTGCCGCGCAGTTCATGAAAACCAACAAGATCGACGGCGAAGCGGTGGCGCATGTGCTGCGCGCGCAGCCGGTTACGCCGCTCGACGTGGTCAAGGCGCTGGCAACGCCGATTCTGGTGGTTTGCGGCAAGGATGACGCCGACAACGGCTCGGCACCCGAACTTGCGGCAACGCTGCCGCACGCGACTTACGTCGAGGTGCCGGGCAATCATATGAGCGCTGTGACGATGCCGGCGTTGGGTGCGGCGATACGGGACTTTCTGCTGGCTTGACGCCGCGCCCGCAGCGTTGTTGATGTGAGCCCATGTATCAAGACGGAGTATTTGTTTCCATGAAGACCATCGTTTCAACGCTGGCGCTTGGCGCCGCACTGCTGGCGGGCGCGCCGGTCATCGCCGCTGCCGCTGCACCCGCCAAGGTAGCCGCGGTGCCGACCGCCGCCGAAGCCGACAAGTTCATCGCCGATGCCGAGGCCGAGCTGCGCGCCTTTTCGCTGTACGGCAGCCGCATCGCCTGGGTGAATGCGACCTACATCACCGAAGACACCGATGCGCTGGCTGCCAAGGTCGGCACCGAGGGCACCGAAATGGGCGTACGCCTCGCCAAGGGCGCGGCGCGCTTCAACAATACGCCGGGGCTGAGCTATGACACGCGGCGCCAGCTCGACATCCTCAAGCTCGGGCTGACCCTGCCCGCCCCCGATACGCCGGGTGCGGCGGCCGAGCTGGCGACCATCGGCACGCGGATGCAGTCGAGCTACGGCAAGGGCAAGGGCACCGTCAAAGGCGTGGCGACCGGTGGCAACGACATCGAGGCGCTGATGGCAACCTCGCGCGACCCGGCGGTGACTGCTGAAATGTGGCAATCGTGGCACAAGGTCGGCGCGCCGATGCGGTCGGACTATGCGCGGATGGTCGAAATCTCCAACCAGGGCGCACGCGAGCTCGGCTACAAGGATGTGGGCGCGATGTGGCGCGCCGGCTATGACATGGACCCCGATGCGTTCGCAGCGATGCAGAACCGGCTGCTCGACCAGTTGATGCCGCTTTACACCGACCTGCACTGCTTCACCCGCACCCAGCTCAACAAGAAATACGGCGACGCGGTGCAGAAGAACACCGGCCCGATTCGTGCCGATTTGCTCGGCAACATGTGGGCGCAGGACTGGAGCGGCATCTATGATGTCGTCGCCCCACCCGGCGCTGGTGCCATCGGCTTTGATACCGGCGATCTGCTGACCGCCAAGGGCTATGACCCGCTCAAGATGGTCAAGACCGGCGAGGGCTTCTTCTCGTCGATGGGCTTTGCGCCGCTGCCGGCGACATTCTACGAACGCTCGCAGATCACCAAGCCACTCGACCGTGAAGTCATCTGCCACGCCAGCGCCTGGAACCTCGATTCAAAGGACGATCTGCGCATCAAGATGTGCACCAAGGTCAATGCCACCGATTTCGTGACGATCCACCACGAACTCGGCCACAACTATTACCAGCGCGCCTACAACAAGCTGCCGTTCCTCTACCAGAATTCGGCAAATGACGGCTTCCACGAAGCGCTCGGCGACTTTGTCGGGCTTTCGGTGACACCCGAATATCTCGTCCAGATCGGCTTGCTCGACCCCGCCAAGGTGCCCGATGCGTCGAAGGACATCGGCTTGCTGCTGCGCCAGGCGATGGAAAAGGTGCCGGGCATGCCATGGACCTATGTCGTCGACAAATGGCGCTGGGGCGTGTTTTCGGGCGAAACGCCGGCGAGCGCCTACAATGCCTCGTGGACCGACCTGCGCGAGCAATATCAGGGCATCACGCCGCCGGTCGCGCGCTCGGAGGCCGATTTCGACGCGGGCGCCAAATACCACGTCCCCGCCGGCGTGCCCTATGCGCGCTATTTCCTGGCGCGCGTGCTGCAGTTCCAATTCTATCAGGCGGCGTGCAAGCAGGCCGGCTGGACGGGGCCGCTGCACCGCTGCAGCATCTATAACAACAAGGAAGTCGGCACCAAGCTCAACGCGATGATGGCGATGGGCGCGTCGAAGCCCTGGCCCGATGCCTTGGAAAAGTTCACCGGCAGCCGCGAGATGGATGCGGGTGCGGTGCTGGCGTATTTTGCGCCGCTGCAGGTCTGGCTCAAGGCGCAGAACAAGGGGCAGCAGTGCGGGTGGAGCAGCTAGCGCTGCCGGCCGGCGGGGCAGCGGCTTTCGGGCCGCTGAACCCGTCCGACGGCGCGGGCTTTGCCCGCGCCCGCTTCCTGCCTACTTCAACTGCTCAAGCAAATGCTCAGCCGAAGACACCTTGAACGCGCCCGGCTCTTCAACATTAAGCTCGACCACCTTGCCGTCCTTGACCAGCATCGAAAAGCGCTGGCCGCGCAGACCCATGCCGAACTTCGACCCGTCCATCGTCAGCCCGAGCGCCTTGACGAAATCGCCGTTGCCGTCCGCCAGCATCGTGACGTTTTCGCCGACATCGGCGTTCTTGCCCCAGGCGCCCATGACGAACACGTCATTGACCGAAATGCAGACGATTTCGTCGATGCCGCGTGCCTTGATGTCGCCGGCGTGGGTGATGTAGCCGGGCAAATGCTTGGCCGAACACGTCGGGGTGAAGGCGCCGGGCACCGAAAACAGCGCGACGGTACGCCCGCCGAACAGCGCTTCGGTGGTCACCGGCGCCGGGCCGGCTTCGGTCATCTTCATCAGCACGGCGGCAGGAACCTTATCGCCAACAGCAACGGTCATGGACTTTCTCCCTCTTGGATTGTGCGACTTGAATAGCGGTGGCCGCTGGCGGCGTCCAGCGCACACGGCTATCATGCCTTTATGACCGATAGTCGCACCCCCGCACCGTATCTTGTCGGCCAGCTGCTGCTGTCGCTGCCCGGCATCGGCGACCCGCGCTTCGAACGCGCGGTCATCGCGATGTGCGTGCACGACGGTGACGGCGCGCTCGGCATCATGGTCAACCAGCCGCTGGAGGGCATCACCGCGCGCGACCTGATGGCGCAGCTTGACATCGAGCCCGGCGTGACGCCGCCGGCACCGGTGTTCGGCGGCGGCCCGGTCGAGCCGGGGCGCGGCTTCGTGCTGCACAGCGCCGATTACGAAGGCCAGAGCACCATCGCGGTATCCGCCGGCACCGGCCCGCTGCGCTGGGGGCTGACCTCGACGCTCGATATCCTCAACGACATCGCCGCCGGCCGCGGACCCAAGAACTGGCTGATGGCAGTCGGTTACACCGGCTGGGGGGCAGGGCAGCTCGATGGTGAAATGCTGCGCCACGGCTGGCAGGCGGCGCCCGCCGAGGATGCACTGCTGTGGGAAACCCGCCCCGACAAGCGCTGGACGGCGGCCTATGCCGCGATCGGTATCAACGCGCAGATGCTCAGCCCGACCGTCGGCCGCGCCTAAGGCGTTGCGCTGAATCGGATAAATCGGGCGACTGCGGTTGCGTTTGCAGCACACCCCCGCTATAGGCCCACGCTTCGCATGACCGAACGGCCCGGCTGAATGGGCTGCCGTGGCTGTTCAATGATGCGTCCATAGGAGACGAAAATGCCCAAGCTCAAGACCAAGAGCGGTGTGAAGAAACGCTTCAAGATCACCGCAAACGGCAAGGTCAAGCACGGTGTCGTTGGCAAACGCCACCGCCTGATCAGCCACAACGCAAAGTATATTCGCCAGAACCGCGGGACCACCGTGATCTCCGAGGCAGATGCCCGGACGATCAAGCTGTGGGCACCCTACGGCCTGCGCAAGTAAGGGAGACCGCAAATGGCACGTGTCAAACGCGGGACGACCTCGCACGCCCGTCACAAGCGGGTTCTGGAACAGGCGAAGGGCTATTATGGCCGTCGCAAGAACACCATCCGCATCGCGCGGCAGGCCGTCGAAAAGGCCGGCCAGTACGCGTACCGCGATCGCAAGGTCAACAAGCGCAACTTCCGCGCGCTGTGGATCCAACGCATCAACGCGGCAACGCGTGAAGTCGGCCTGACCTACGGCAACTTTATGCACGGGCTCAAGCTCGCGTCGATCGAACTCGACCGCAAGGTCCTGGCCGACATCGCGATGCACGAGCCCGCTGTGTTCCGCGCCATTGTTGCGCAGGCGCAAGCCGCGCTTGATGCCCGCCCGGCGGTTGCCACCGCTTAAGCGATCAGCATCAACGATTGAGGGGCGCGGGCGGCAATCAGCTTCCCGCGCCTCTTTCGTTTTTGGCGGCGC
>CALMPZ010000191.1 GCA_937871645.1 uncultured Polymorphobacter sp. | reverse complement strand
ATGCCCGAACAGGATGGCGCGGCCGCCGAGCGCATCGATGACCGCGGCAGTGTCGCCGGCGAGCTGTGACAGCGTGTAGGCGGCAATGGCGTGCGGCTTGTCGCTGGCGCCGTAGCCGCGCACATCCATCGCGGCGATGCGGTAGCCGAGGCCTGCGAAATGCGCGAGCTGGTGGCGCCACGAATAGCCGAGTTCGGGCCAGCCATGGACGCACAATATCGGCAGGTGCGGGCTGTCGGCTGGCCCCTCGATACGGACGTGGAGGTTGACGTCGCCGTTGCGGACGGTGATTTCGGCCATGGCTGCTGCCTTTCGCTGTGTGCGCCGACGATGCCAGCGCGCACCGGCACAAACAAGTCGCGCAAAACCGCAATCAAGTGCTTGCCCGTCGTCGCCTGCCTCGCTATAGCCTCGCGCCTTGCGTCGGGGCGTAGCTCAGCCCGGTAGAGCGCTGCCTTCGGGAGGCAGAGGCCGGAGGTTCGAATCCTCTCGCCCCGACCAAGCACTTCAGGGTTCCCGACCCTGCCCACATCCCCACACAAAATCCTTGCACTTTCGGCGGCGTTTCGGTCGTGTCAGCCATGCCTTGCGGCACTGGCTGATGGAGAGCGACGATGGCTGAAACCCCGACATTCGAAGAAATTCGCTACGACAAGCCGGCGCCGGGCGTCGCGCGGGTGACGCTGGCGCGGCCCGACCGGCACAATGCGCAGGGGCCCAAGATGCTCTATGAAATCAACGACGCGCTTGATTTGGCGATGTATGACGACGAGGTGCGCGTCGTCATCATTGCTGCCGACGGCAAGAATTTCTCGTCGGGGCACGACCTTGCCGACACCAGCAACATCGGTTCGTCGCGACCGCCGATTTTCGGCCATGGCGGCTTCGACCATCCCGGGCCGCAGGGCTGGATGGTCAAGGAGCAGGAGATCTACCTCGGGCTGTGCTGGCGCTGGCGCAACCTCGGCAAGCCGATCATCGCGCAGGTCCAGGGCAAGGCGATTGCCGGCGGGCTGATGCTGATCTGGCCGTTCGACCTGATTGTCGCGTCGGAGGATGCCGAGTTTTCCGACCCCGTCGTGGCGTTCGGGATGCCCGGCGTCGAATATTTCGTCCACGCCTTCGAACTCGGCGCGCGTCGCGCCAAGGAGCTGCTGTTCACCGGCGAACCCATCGGCGCCGCCGAGGCCAAGACGCTGGGCATGGTCAACCGCGTCGTGCCGCGCGACGAACTGGAAAGCCACACGCTGGCGCTGGCGGCGAAGATCGCCACGCGGCCGATGATTGGGCTGAAAATGGCGAAGTTGAGCGTCAACCAGTCGATCGACGCGCAGGGGCTGTGGACGGCGCTGCAGTCGGCGTTCAACCTCCACCAGTTTGGGCATGCCAACAACCGCGTCATCCATGGCGGGCTGGTCGATCCTGCCGGACTCGAGGTGGTGCGCAACGATGCGCGCAACAATACCCCGCGTCAGGCGTAATGCTGCCGGTGCGCCGGTCGCCAGCGAATTTTTGCGACTGGTGGCGGGCGGCTGGGTCGGCTAGCATCGTTGGCAAAGACAAATGGGGCCAAAGGATCTTCGCATGAATCTGTCACCAATTCGCCGTGCCGGCGCGACGCAATTCGAAGCCAGCACCTATGCCGACTGGTCGGCGAAGGCGCAGGCGCATGACGTGCGGTCGGGCAAGGCGAAGTGGCGCGAAACCGATGCCAGCGACATCTACGACTATAAATCCATCGCCCGCCGCGTCGCGACGTTGCGCGCCTACCGCGCCGCCGGCGATGACAAGGCGCTGCTCTACGCGCTCAACGAGGGCATCCACGGCAACATGGACGGCATGGGCAACGAGCGCCTGTACCAGGAGGCGCAGTTCGGCACCAAGAAGCTGATCGAAGCCTATGTTGCTGAAATCGCCAGCGCGCTCGAACACCTCGCCAGCAAGAAGGTGCGGTCGATCAAGCCCGAGGAAAAGCGCGACTTCTTCAACCGCGCGCGCCATTGCTACGGCCAGTCGGCGCTGATGCTCAGCGGCTCGGGGGCGTTCCTGTTCTTCCACATGGGCGTCGTCAAGACGCTGTGGCAGGAAGGCGTGCTGCCTGACATCATCTCGGGTTCAAGCGGCGGATCGATCGTCGGCGCCATCGTCTGCACGCACCTCGACGGCGAACTCGCACCGTATTTCGATGCCAAGTGGCTCGATGAGCAGGCCGAACTGCATGGCGCCAAGCCCGCCGAGGGCAAGCGCATGACGTCGGCGCAGGTGCGCGCCCAGCTCGACACGCTGATCCCCGATCTGACCTTCCAGGAGGCGTATCAACTCACCGGCCGCCACCTCAATGTCTCGGTCGCGCCGTCCGAGCGCCATCAGAATTCACGGCTGCTCAACGCCATCGCCTCGCCCAATGTGATGATCCGCGAGGCCGTCGCGGCGTCGTGCGCGGTGCCCGGCATCTTTGACCCCGTCGCGCTGATGGCGAAGGACCACAAGGGCAAGCGCGTGCCGTATCTGTCGGACCGCAAATGGGTCGATGGCTCGATGACCAACGATCTGCCCGCCAAGCGCCTCGCGCGGCTGTACGGCGTCAACCACTATATCGTCAGCCAGGCCAACCCGCATGTCACGCCGTTCATCAGCGATTTGAAGTCGCCCAATTCGGTGATGGAATCGGTCAAGCAGGCGACGGTGGCCAGCACCAAGGCGTGGATGAACGCCGGTCTGTCGATCTGGGAAAAGCCGCTGTCGTTCTTCCCGGCCTTGAACGGCCTCGCCAATATGACAATGTCGATCATCGATCAGGACTATGGCGGCGATATCACCATCATCAACCCGCCGCGGCTGTGGTCGCCGGCCAAAATCCTCAGCCAACTGTCGCTCGACGAAATGGAGGATCTGATCGCCACCGGCGAAGCGATGACCTGGCCCAAGGTCGAAATGATCCGCACCCAGACCGTCATCAGCAAGACGCTAACGCACTGTGCAGGAACGGAATTCTAACTGAATCGGGTCCTCGACCCTGCGCTTTCAAGAGAGGCGCGACCCGGTGAATCCGGGCGGGGGTAGGCGCTTCCGCCCGCGTTGAAGTTTACAATCTGTACGAAGATTCGACATTCGGCGAAGTTTACAGTCCCACCCAAAATTGCGTACCATGTCCGTCATTCAGCACTTCAACGAACAACGCCTCGCATAACCTATTTGGCGTATTTTGTCAAAGCTGGCAGATCGCGCTCCCGGCGGTCAGGAGAAGTGAGCATGCCGACACCCGAAGCCATCGCCATCCGGTGCGAATTCGACGTGCGCCGGCTCAAGCAGTCGGATATCGCCTGGTGAGCGGCGCGGCAGGCACCCCGGCGCTTGCATTGTGGCGCGATGGCGCGGCGAAGGCGGCGATCCTCGATTTCGTCGCGCGGGTGACGACTGCCGGCCACGCCGACTATGTGCCGCCCGCCGACCGCATCGCGGTGTTCGACAATGACGGCACATTATGGGCCGAACAGCCGTTGCCGGTGCAGGCGTTCTTCGTGCTCGACCGCATCCGCGCGCTGGCGCCGCAGCACCCCGAATGGCGCGACCAGCAGCCGTTCAAGGCGGTGCTCGACGGCGATAGCGCCGGCATCATGGCGGTCGGCATGGACGGGCTCGTCGCGCTGGTGATGGCGACGCATGCGGGGATGACGACCGAGGCGTTTGCCGGGCTGGTGCGTGACTGGATTGCCACGGCCCGCCACGCGCGCTTCGACCGGCTCTATACCGACCTGGTCTACCAGCCGATGCTCGACGTGCTGGCGTTGCTGCGGGCCAATGATTTCAAGAGCTTCATCATCTCGGGTGGCGGTGTCGAGTTCATGCGCAGCTTCAGCGAGGCCGCCTATGGCATCCCGCCCGAGCAGGTCATCGGCAGCAGCATCGTCACCAATTACATCGTTCAGGATGGCACGCCGGTGCTGGTGCGCGCCGCCGAACTGCACCACTACAACGACAAGGAAGGCAAGCCGGTCGCCATCAACCGGCATATCGGCCGGCGCCCGATTGCCGCGTTCGGCAACTCGGACGGCGATTTCGCCATGCTCGAATGGGTGACCAGCGGCCCCGGTGCGCGGTTCGGTATGATCGTCCACCACGACGATGCGGCGCGCGAATATGCCTATGACCGCGACGCCGGCCTCGCGCGGTTGGTGCGCGGGCTTGACGAGGGACCGGGACGCGGCTGGACGATTGCCAGCGTCGCCAACGACTGGGCGCGGGTGTTCGCGTTCTAGCCCCGCGGCTGGGCTGTATTCTAGCAGAGCCTCCGGCGGGCAGGGGTGACCCCTGCACCCGATTGAGCTGGCGCGCTACCGACAGCACTTGCGCGCGACGGTTACGCGTCAACGATCTCGCGCAGACGGGCACCATCGACCACCGTGATCGTGCGGTAGCCAAGTTCGATCAAGCCTTCGCGGTCGAGGTCGCGCAGGATCTCGCCGACCGGGTAGCGCGACAGATTGGCCATCAGCGCCAGATCGCTATGCGAAAGCGTGACGCTGTATGGCGGCGGGCGCAGCGGATCGCGCGCCCGGCAATCGGTGACGCGCAGCAGCACCGCGATGCAGCGCTGGCGTGCATTGCGGATCAGCAGGTCTGATGCAGCGCCTGAGGCCAGTTCCATCAGATCGAGCACCAGCGCGCCAAGATATTGCCACCAGCCCGGCTCGTGCACCAGCATTGCATTGAGCCCGGCGAGTGGAAATTGCGCCAGCAACGCCGGTGTGCGCGTCGTTGCGCTGGCATTGCGCGGCCGCCCGAACACCGGGGCTGCACCCCACCATGACCCCGGCTGGCCGATATGCGCCGGCGGTGCATCGGGGGTGCTGAGCGCGGTGACGATATCGATCTGGCCGCGCGCCACTGCCCATAGCCCGCCGCCATTGTCACCCGCCATGATGATCGTCGAGCCGGCATCGACTTCGCGCCACACCACCATGTCGAACATCGCGCGCTGGAACGCCGGCGGTGTCCGGCTGAGCCAGCCGGTGCCGGTCAGCAACATTTGCGAATCGGCGTGTCGCATTATGGTTCCAGTCTCGTGCTGCAAACTGTCTATTGCACCACAAATGCGCGGCCCATCGCTGCTATGCAATGGCGCAATGCTGCGCGGGGGGGCGTGCAGCAGCACCATCAGGGAGGACGACCGATGCTGTACCCGAACAGGCACCTGCTTTGCATGGGCTGTGCCGTCATTGCGTTGGCGAGTTGCTCGAAGCCGTCGCCGCAGCCTGCCGCCGAAACGTCCGGCGCTGAAACGGCAACGCCGCCGGGCAAACCGACCGCGGCGCAGCTGGCGTATTCGCCCTATGTGAACGACGCGCAGCCGTTGTCGGCCGATGACGGCAGCCGACCGTATTTCGGCGATACGCATCTCCACACGTCATACTCGACCGACGCCGGGATGATCGGCAACACGCTCGGCCCCGATGACGCCTACCGCTTTGCGCGTGGCGAAGCGGTGACGTCGAGCACGGGGCTGCCGGCGCGCTTGCAGCGCCCGCTCGATTTTCTGGTGGTTTCGGATCACAGCGAAAACCTTGGCCTCGCGCCGGGCATCGCCGAAGGTAATCAGGCGCTGCTCAAAAGCCCATGGGGCAAGCAGGTCTATGATCTGGTGCGCTCGGGCGACCAGGCCAAGGGCATCGAGGCGTACGACATGTGGATGGTCGGCATGCGCGCCGGCAAGGACCCGCTCGCCGAACAGACCGCGCTCAAGGCCGAAATGTGGAAGCGCATGACCACGGCGGCGGAAAAATACAACCAGCCCGGCAAGTTCACCGCATTCATCGGCTTCGAATGGACGTCGCAACCCGGCGGCGCCAACCTCCACCGCAACATCGTGTTTCGCGATGGCAAGAGCTTTGCCGACCAGGTCATTCCGATTTCGACCTATGACAGCAGCGATCCCGAAAAGTTGTGGGAGTGGATGGCGGCGTACGAGAAAAAGACCGGTGGCCGCATGCTCGCCATCCCGCACGGCGGCAATCTGTCGAACGGGCTGATGTTCGACGACGTGACGCTGACGACGCGCCAGCCACTCACCAAGGCCTATGCGATCAGCCGGATGAAGTATGAGCCGCTGTACGAAGTCACGCAGATGAAGGGCGATGCCGAAACCGATCCGGCGCTGTCGCCCAACGACGAATTCGCCAATTTCGAGCGCTGGAATCGCGGCAGCTTCGGCGCCGAGGTCAAGACTGCCGCGCAGCTGGCGAAGGAGCCGGCGCGCGAGGCGCTCAAGCGCGGCATGCAGTATGAGGCCAAGCTCGGCGCCAACCCGTTCAAGTTCGGGATGATCGGCTCGACCGACGCGCACACGTCGCTATCGACGACACAGGAAGACAATTTCTTCGGCAAGGTCGTGCCGCTCGAACCTTCGGCGGCGCCGATCCGCTTCGACGAAATCGTTTCGGGTCGCCCCGGCCCCGAAGCCGCGCGCCACTATGCACGCGAAACCAGCGCGTCGGGAATCGCTGCGGTCTGGGCCAAATCGAACACGCGCGAAGCCTTGTGGGACGCGATGGCGCGCAAGGAAGTCTATGCGACCACCGGCACGCGGCTGCGCGTCCGGACGTTTGCCGGCTATGACTTCACCGCCGCCGATGTCACCCGCGCCGACTTTGCCAGGCACGGCTACGCGCACGGCGTGCCGATGGGCGGCGACCTCAAGGCCGCACCGAACGGCAAGGCGCCGGTGCTGCTGGTGCAGGCGCTCAAGGACCCCGATGCCGCGAACCTCGACCGCGTCCAGATCATCAAGGGCTGGGTCGATAGCGCCGGCAAGAGCCATGAACAGGTCTATGACGTGGCGTGGAGCGGCCAGCGCGACGGGTCGCGCAAGCCGGGCAGCAACGGCAAGCTGCCTGCGGTCGGCAACACCGTGAATATTGACGCGGCGACCTATACCAATACGATCGGCACGCCGATGCTGTCAGCGGCGTGGCGCGACCCGGCGTTCGATCCGAAGCAACGGGCGTTCTATTATGTCCGCGTGCTCGAAATCCCGACGCCGCGCTGGACGACGTTCGATGCCAAAAAGTTCGGCGTCAAGCGCCCGACCGACGTGCCCGCGACCATCCAGGAACGCGCCTATACAACGCCAATCTGGTATACCCCCGGTCCGGCCTGAGCGGCGCGAAGATTTGCGCGCACAGCCAAGTGCGTGAGAGTGGCCTAGTTCAAGTATCACGCCGGCCCTGTCACTATTCCGCAACGCCCCCCTGACACGCAATTGTCACACCCCGCGTGTAGAGGCTGCCGCATCGCAGACGATGAGGTGGCCGCATGGCAACACAGGTTCAATCGGCAGCGGTCGAAGTGCCGCAAATGCTGCACCGCGCGAAGTCGGGTTTTCGCAATGCTGAACTGGTGCCGATGCTCCCCGACTGGGGCGAGGGCGACGATGAACCGGTGCCAGCCCGCGGCAAGATCAAACTGCGCACCGTCTGGATTTCGGACATCCACCTGGGCACCGCAGGCTGCAACGCGACGTTGCTGCTCGACTTCCTCAAATCGGTGCAACCCGAAACGCTGTATCTGGTCGGCGACATCATCGACGGCTGGCGATTGAAGCGCGGCTGGTACTGGCCCGCCGCGCACAACGACATCGTCCGCCGCGTGCTCAAGCTGGCGAACAAGGGCGTCCGCGTCGTCTACATCCCCGGCAACCATGACGAAATGCTGCGCGACTATGGCGGGCTGAGCTTCGGCGGTGTCGAAGTCGTTGAAAACGCAGTGCATGTCACCGCCGACGGGCGCCGCCTGCTGGTTCTGCACGGCGATGAATTCGACGGCGTCGTGCTTTATGCGCGCTGGCTGGCGTTCCTTGGCGACTACGCCTATGCGCTGCTGCTGCGGCTCAACATCGTGTTCAACGCGGTGCGGCGGCGCTTCGGATTGCCGTATTGGTCGCTGTCGGCGCACATCAAGAAACGCGTCAAGAACGCCGTGGCGTTCATCTCGCAGTTCGAGGAAGTCGTCGCGCATGCCGCGCACGAAGCCGGGGTCGACGGTGTCGTCTGCGGGCATATCCACTGCGCCGAAATCCGCCAGTTCGGTGACGTCACCTACTACAACGACGGCGACTGGGTCGAAAGCTGCACGGCGCTGGTCGAACACGCCGACGGCCGCATCGAGATCCTCGACTGGGCAAAACATGTCGCGCAACGTGGTGCGAGTGTTGTCGTGCCGGTGCTGCCCGACACCCAGCCTGATCCGGTGTTCGCATGAGGATCGCGCTGGTCAGCGACGCCTGGGCGCCGCAGGTCAACGGCGTCGTCCGCACGCTGATGACCACCGCAGCGATGCTGGAGGCCGCCGGGCACGCGGTGCTGACAGTGACGCCCGACCGCTTCGCGTCGATCCCGTGCCCGACCTATCCCGAAATCCGGCTGGCGCTGACCAGCGGGCGACGGGTGGGGGGCATGATTGCCGATTTCGCGCCTGACGCGGTGCATATCGCCACCGAAGGCCCGCTCGGCTGGCTGGCGCGGCGCTGGTGCCTCAGGAACGCCATGCCGTTCACAACGTCGTTCCACACGCGCTTTCCCGACTATGCGGCGCTGCGCACGCATATCGATGCGCGGCATTTCTGGGGCATGGTGACGCGCTTTCACCGTCCGGCGCGCGCCGTGCTGGTGGCGACGCCGCGGCTTGGCCGTGAGCTTGCGGCGCATGGGCTGCATTCGACGCGGATCTGGTCGCGCGGCGTTGATTGCGCGCAGTTCGATGCACAACTGACGCCGCTGCCGCAACTGGCCGATCTGCCGCGTCCGGTTGCGCTGTCGGTCGGGCGTGTCGCGGTCGAAAAGAACCTCGAAGCCTTTCTCGACGCCGATTTCGCCGGCAGCAAGGTCGTCGTCGGCGACGGGCCGGCGCTGGCCAGCCTGCGCGCGCGCTACCCCAGCGTCATCTTCACCGGCGCGCTGCACGGCGCCGAGCTGGCGCGCGCCTATGCCGGCGCCGATGTCTTTGCCTTTCCCAGCCGCACCGACACCTTCGGGCTGGTGATGATC
>CALMPZ010000190.1 GCA_937871645.1 uncultured Polymorphobacter sp. | reverse complement strand
TCGGCGCGCTCTACATCCGCGACGGTGTCGAGCTCGAGCCGCTGCTCCACGGTGGCGGGCAGGAGGACGGGCGCTCGGGAACGCTGCCGACGGCGCTGTGCGTCGGGCTCGGCGCGGCGGCGGCGCTGGCCGATCTCGCGGCGGGCGAAGTGCAGGCCCGTGCCTTGCGCGACCGGCTGCTGCGCCAGCTCGATTTCGACTATCGCCTCAACGGCGCGCAGGGCCCGCGCTGGCCGGGCAATCTCAATTTCGAGGTCATCGGCATCGCCGGCGACCGGCTGCTGTCGTCGCTGCGCGGTATCGCAGTGTCGTCGGGCTCGGCGTGCGCGGCGCAATCGGGGCGGCCGAGCCATGTGCTGCTGGCGCTCGGGCGCTCGCCGCAAGCCGCACGCGCTAGCTTGCGCCTCGGCTGGGGTCGCTTCACTACCGACGCCGACATCGACACCGCCGCTGCCGAACTCAACAGCGTCGTCGCACGGCTGAAGGCCGGGCGCGCCGCATGACATTGGTGCGCTTCATTTCTGCCGATGGCGCCAACGTGACCGAGGTCGTTGCCAAGCCCGGCACACGCTTGCTCGATCTCGCGCAGGTCAATGACCAGCCGCTCGAAGGCACTTGCGAAGGCGCGATGGCGTGTTCGACCTGCCATGTGCTGATCGGCGCCGTCGACTTTGCCAAATTGCCGCCGCCGACCGACGAGGAGGAGGACATGCTCGACTTCGCCGCCGGTGTCGGGCGGACCTCGCGGCTGGCGTGCCAAATCTGGTTGACCGAAGCGCTCGAAAGCCTTGAAGTGCGGATGCCAGCCGCGTCGGTCGACATGTCGCGGCGCTGATAACAAGACCCAGGGGAGACGACGATGCTGCTGACCGACTGGACCGCCGACGCGGACGCGCTGCTGCCTGAAACCGTCGCGTTGCGCCGCGCCATCCATGCCGAGCCCGAAGTCGGGCTGCACCTGCCCAAGACCACCGCGCGCATCAAGGCCGAGCTCGCCGGCCTGCCGCTCGAATTCCGCGAAGGGCCATCGACCACCGGGCTGATCGCGGTGCTCAAGGGCGCCGCCAACGGCCGCACCGTGCTGCTGCGCGGCGACATGGACGCGCTGCCGATGACCGAAAACACCGGGCTCGACTATGCCTCGCAGACCGACGGCGCGATGCACGCCTGCGGGCATGACGCGCATGTCGCGATGCTCGTCGGTGCGGCGAAGGTTCTGTGCGCCAAGCGCGACCGGCTTGCCGGCACGGTGCTGTTCATGTTCCAGCCTGGCGAGGAAGGCTGGCACGGCGCGCGCCACATGCTCGATGACGGGCTGATCGACCCGCTGCCCGACGCCGCGTTCGCGCTGCATATGTCGCCCAACATGCAGGCCGGGGTTTTCGCCGGGCGCGCCGGGCCGCTGCTGGCGTCGTCGGACAAGTTGCGGATCACCGTCCAGGGGCGCGGCGGCCATGCCTCGATGCCGCATGATGCGCTCGATCCGATTCCGGTGGCGTGCGCCATTGTCGGCGCGATCCAGACCTTCATCACGCGCAACATTTCGGTATTCGACCCCGCCGTCGTCACCTTCGGCCGCATTGAAGCGGGCTCGACCGACAATGTCATCCCCGCCGAAGCCAAGATGTGGGGGACGCTCCGCACGCTGTCCGAACGCACCCGCGACGCGATGCACGCCGGGCTGCGCACGCTCGTCGAACACACCGCGCTGGCCTACGGCGCCACCGCTGAGATCGACATTGAAACTGGCTTCCCCGTCACCGTCTGCGACAGCCGCGCCGCCGCGTTCGCGCAGTCCACCGTGCAGGGCGTGTTCGGCGCCGACGCCTGGGCCACCATGCCGACGCCGATGATGGGCGCCGAGGATTTCGCCTATGTCCTGCAGCGCGCGCCGGGCGCGATGATGTTTTTGGGAGCCGCACCTGTCGCCACCGGCTGGCACAGCTGCTGCGGGCTGCATTCGAACCGCATGGTCATCGACGACGCTGTGCTGTCGCGCGGCGTGGCGCTGCATTGCGCGCTCGCCGAACGCTACCTGGCGGAGGGATTCGCGGAGTAGCCCTGGTGCGCGGCATCTGGTTGCTGCTGCTCGGCCTGCTGCTGGTTCTTGGCGGCAGTTGGGCGGCGTCGCGCGTCCAGTCGGCTGACGGCACGCGTGTCACCGACATCCGCTTTGCCGGCGACAATGGCGCAACCTTGCGCGCGCTGCTCTATGTCCCCGCCGGTGTCGACGTCGCGCACAAGGCCCCCGCCATCCTCGCGGTGCACGGCTATATCAACACCGCCGAAATGCAGAGCGCCTTCGCCATCGAATATGCGCGCCGCGGCTATGTCGTGCTGGCGCTCGACCAGGCCGGGCATGGCTATAGCAGCGGCCCGGCGTTCGCGGGCGGCTTCGGCGGGCCGGCGGCGCTGCGTTACCTGCGGTCGCTGCCCTATGTCGATACCGCCAACATCGGACTCGAAGGCCATAGCATGGGCGGCTGGACGGTGCTGGCGGCGGCCTCCGCGTTGCCCAACGGCTACCGGTCGATGGTGCTCGAGGGCTCATCGACGGGCAAGCCGTTCGCTGCCGACGGTACGCCAGGCTGGCCGCGCAACGTCGCGCTGGTGTTCAGCCGCTTTGATGAATTCGCGCAGATCATGTGGGGCGTCGACCGCGCGCAGGACGTCCCCGACAGCCCCAAGCTGCAGGCGCTGTTCGGCACGACTGCGCCGGTGATCCCCGGCCGCATCTACGGCGATATCGCTACCGGCACCGCGCGCCGGCTGACGATGCCGGTCGCCACGCATCCGGGCGACCACATCAGCCATGCCGCCGTTGCCGACAGCCTCGACTGGTTCGGTCGCACGTTGCAGGGCGGCAAGCCGCGAGCACCGACCGACCAGATCTGGTTGACCAAGTAGTTCGGCACCGGCGTCGCACTGGTCGGCATCGTGCCCCTACTCGTCGGTATGTTCAGCCTGTTCTTGGCGCTGCCGCCGTTCGCGCCGCTGCGTCGCACCCCCGTACCGCGCGTGCGCCGCCGTGACGCGCAATGGCGCCGTACGTTCTGGCTGACGGCGCTGGTGCCGCCGCTGACGCTGCTGCCGGTGTTCATTGCCGTCACCCTGTGGCTGCCGCCCAGTGCGTTGCTGCCACAAACCGTCAGCACGCAGGTC
>CALMPZ010000189.1 GCA_937871645.1 uncultured Polymorphobacter sp. | reverse complement strand
CCAGCCACGGCGGCATCATTGCCGGCTGGAACGTCGCCCAGATGAACACCCCGAGCAGCCCGAGCTGCGGCATCAGCGGCAGCGGCGCGAAGACCGGCGCGGTCATCAGCACGATCAGCCCCAGCGTCATCAGCCCGGGCAGCGTCCGGCGCCACTGACCGGTCCACCAGTCGATACGCTCCTCACGGCTCATCAGCCGATAGGGGGCGGTGCGGTTCATTGCGGGGGCGCCGCCGGTGTGTCAGTCGGCGACAGAACTGGTGCGGCCAGCGGCACGTTCATCGCCCTTGGGACATATTTGAGCGCCGGGGCGGCGGGCTTCGCGGCAGCAGCAACCGGCGGTGCGATGACCGGTGCGGGTGGTGGCGGCAAGGCACTGGCGGTTGCACGTGGTGTCGAGGTTATGATGCTCGGTTTCGTCCGGCCACCGCCGGCCTCGCGCGGCACCGCGACGGTGCTGGTTTCGACGGGCACGGTCGCCGGCACCGGCAGATAGGCGCTTTCGATCAGCACCATGCCGAGCCCGGCGGGATTGACGAATGGGCGCGCCAGCGGCGGCTCCTGGCTGCCATCGACGACGACGGCGACGGGGATGCCGGGCGGAAACACGCCGCCGTCGCCTGATGTCACCAGCCGGTCGCCGGCGACCAGCGGCACTTCAGCGCCGACACGTTCGCGGACTTCGACCAGCGCGCGGCTGGCGCCGACGACCAATGCGCTCTGGCCGGTGCGGACGATGGTGACGGGGATGCGGCTGTTGGCATCGGTGAGCAGCAGCACGCGCGTCGCTGAGGCGCCGACTTCGACAGTGCGACCGACGAGGCCGGCGGCAACGCGCACCGGCTGGCCGACGGCAACACCATTGGCGCTGCCCGCCGACACCACGGCGGAGCGTATGACAGCGCCGCTCGATGCGCCGGCAATGCGCGCACTGGCGACGACGCGTCGGTCGGGCGTGACGACCTTGAGCAGCGACCGAAGTTGCTGGTTTTCGTGGGTAATCGCGGCTTGTGTCTGCAACGCGCGCGCCTGCTGTGCTGTCAGTTTTTCAAGGTCGCGGTTGCGCGACGCCGCGCCGATATAGTCACCGACGTAGCCGAACCCCGTGCCGATCAAGTCGAAGGGGATGCGCACGACGCTCCACACCGGGGCCACCACATCGATTGCCGTGCCACGCAGCCGCGCGCTGTTTTCGGGGTTGGCGCGTGACAGCAGCAGCAGCACCAGCGCCACGGCAATGACCGCGCCCGAGGCAAGCGCCCCCAGCAGCGCGAGATTCTGCTCGCGCCGGGTGGTGCTCATGCGCCGGGAAGGGGGCGGCCAATCCATGCGGCCCGCGCGTACCGCTTAGGCCGTGGTCAGCACGCCGCGGTACACCGGGTCTTCGAGCGCGCGCCCGGTGCCCAGCGCGACGCAGGTCAGCGGATCATCGGCCACGGTGACCGGCAGCCCGGTGGCTTCGCGCAGCACCGTGTCGAGCCCGTGCAGCAATGCACCGCCACCGGTGAGGACGATCCCCTGATCGACGATATCGGCGGCGAGTTCGGGCTGGGTGTTTTCAAGCGCGAGGCGGACGCCTTCGACGATCGTCGAGACCGGCTCGGACAGCGCATCGGCGATCTGCGCCTGGTTGATGGTGATTTCCTTGGGCACGCCGTTCATCAGGTCGCGACCCTTGATTTCCATCGTCAGCCCGATGCCGTCGGCGGGCGGCTTGGCGGTGCCGATTTCCTTCTTGATGCGCTCGGCGGTCATTTCGCCGATCAGCAGATTATGGTTGCGGCGCACATAGTTGACGATGGCTTCGTCCATCTTGTCGCCGCCGACGCGCACCGAGGTGGTGTAGGCCAGCCCGCGCAAGCTGAGCACCGCGACTTCGGTGGTGCCGCCGCCGATGTCGACGACCATGCTGCCGATGGGTTCGGT
>CALMPZ010000188.1 GCA_937871645.1 uncultured Polymorphobacter sp. | reverse complement strand
CGCCGCCGCGTCATCGGTGCGCGACATTCTGACGACGCTGGCCGCCGGCCCGCCCCCGGCGCTGCTCATCATCGACTCGATCCAGACGATGGTGTCCGACACGCTGGAGGGCGCACCGGGCACGGTCAGCCAAGTGCGCGCCTCGGCGATGGAACTCATCCGTTACGCCAAGACCAGCGGCGCGGCGGTGGTGCTCGTCGGCCATGTCACCAAGGACGGGCAGATCGCCGGGCCGCGCGTCTTGGAGCACATGGTCGATACCGTGCTCTATTTCGAAGGCGAGCGCAGCCATCAGTACCGCATCCTGCGCGCCGTCAAGAACCGCTTCGGCGGCACTGACGAAATCGGCGTGTTTGCGATGGGCGCCGACGGCCTCGAGGAAGTCGCCAACCCGTCATCGCTGTTCCTGACCGACCGTGAACGCCCGGTGTCGGGTGCGGTGGTATTCCCGGCGCTCGAAGGCACGCGGCCGGTGCTGTGCGAAATCCAGGCGCTGGTGGTGCGCGTCGCCTCGGGCGCGACGCCGCGCCGCGCCGTCGTCGGCTGGGACAGTGCGCGGCTGGCGATGATCTTGGCGGTACTGGAATCGCGGTGCGGGCTGAGTTTTTCGGCGTGCGAGGTCTATCTCAACGTGGCGGGCGGGCTGAAAGTCTCCGACCCCGGCGCCGACCTCGCGGTCGCGGCGGCGCTGATTTCGGCGCTCACCGAAACCGTGGTGCCGCATGACACCGTGGCGTTCGGCGAAATCGCGCTGTCGGGCGAAGTCCGCAGCGTCGGCCATGCTGCATTGCGCCTCAAGGAAGCCGCCAAGCTCGGCTTCAACGCGGCGCTGGTGCCGGCGGGCACCAAGGGCGTCGGCGCGCTGACCCCGCGCAACTTCGCCACCGTCGGCGCACTCGTCGATTGGCTCGGGGCGAAGGGCTAGCGCGCGCCAGGCATCATTGAATTCATTGACAAAAACCTCCAAATCGGTTATGAGAATGCTCGGGGCATGGCATGGCAATCTGCAGCGAATTCAGGGTCGGAGTGTAAACTTCGCGAAACGGCGAATCTTCGTACAGATTGTAAACTTCGCCGGCGCCGCGCAGGGCTTTAGCTTGGCACCAAATATCGCTACACCGGCGCCATGCTAGCCAGTCTTACCCCGTTCGACATTGTCGTCATCCTGCTCATCGGCCTCGGCGGCATTGCCGGGTTGTTGCGCGGTTTTGTCACCGAAGTGCTGTCGCTGCTCGCCTGGGTCGCGGGCATTGTCGCGGTGCGCTTCCTCTATGCGCCGACGCGCGACTTCGCGTTGCGCTATCTCGGCAACGAAGCCGGCGCGGCGATCCTGGCGTTCGTGCTGATTTTCTTCACCGCCTATATCGGCTTCCGTTTTGTCGCGCAGATGCTCGGGACGCGGACGCGCGCATCGATTGTCGGGCCGCTCGACCGGCTGCTCGGGCTCGGCTTCGGCGCGTTCAAGGGGCTGATCGGCGCGGCGATCCTGTTCCTGCTGCTGACCTTCGGGCTCGATCTGCTCGACAAGGGCGGCCCGCGCCCGGCGTGGTTGCAGGCCGGCCGCACCGAGCCGCTGCTCGACATGACGTCGAAGGCGATGATTGATTTCGTCGACAAGACCCGCGCCGGCCAGCCGATCGGCAAGTCGCTGAGCGAAGCGGTGACGCTGCCCAAGGACAAGTCTGTAAAGCCTGCCGGCAAGTCAGCCGCCAAACCCGCCGAACCACCCGCCGACAGCGGCTACCAACCCACCGACCGCCAGGCGCTCGACAGCCTGCTCGGCGACACCGACGCCACCGGCGGCGACAAGACCTGACCGCAGGGCCCGACATGCAGATCAAGCTTTACGATACGATGGCGCGCGCCAAGCGCGTCTTCGTGCCCGCCGACCCGAACCGTGTGACGATGTATGTCTGCGGCCCGACGGTCTATGGTCGCGCGCATATCGGCAACGCCCGGCCCGCCGTGGTGTTCGACGTGCTGGCGCGACTGCTGCGCCATCACTACGGCGCCGACCACGTTATTTACGCGCGCAACATCACCGACATCGACGACAAGATCAACGCCGCTGCAGCCGCAGAGGGCGTCGATATCAGCGTCATTTCAAAGCGTTGGGAAGACTTCTACCTCGCCGACATGGGCGCGCTCGGCGTGCTGCGCCCCGACATAGAACCGCACGCCGTAGCGAGCATTCCGGCAATGGTGGCAATGATCAGCGACCTGATCGCCAAGGGCGCCGCCTATGCCGCCGAAGGCCATGTGCTGTTCGATGTCACCGCCAGCAGCGACTATGGTGCGCTGTCGCGCCGCCCGCTCGACGAGATGATCGCCGGTGCCCGCGTCGAAATCGCGCCCTACAAAAAGAACGCCGCCGACTTCGTGCTGTGGAAACCCAGTGCCGCCGGCCAGCCGGGGTGGGATAGCCCCTGGGGCCGCGGACGCCCGGGCTGGCACATCGAATGCTCGGCGATGATTGCCGAGAATCTGGGCACCACCATCGACATCCACGGCGGCGGGCAGGATCTGATCTTCCCGCACCATGAGAACGAGCACGCCCAAAGCCATTGCGCGCACGGCGCACCGCTGGCGAACTACTGGCTGCACAACGGCTTCCTCAACATGGGCGACATCAAAATGTCGAAGTCGCTCGGCAATATTGTCAGCGTCGGCGACCTGCTCGATGCCGGCTGGGACGGTGCCGTACTGCGGCTGGCGCTGCTCAGCGCGCATTACCGCCAGCCGCTGGCATGGACGCAGGACCTGCTCGAAGCGACCAAGGCGCAGCTCGAACGCTGGCGGCGTGTTGCGGGCAGCGGCTGGGATGCTTCGACGCCTCCGCACCCCGATGTCGTTGCCGCACTCGCCGATGACCTCAACACCCCCAAGGCGTTCGCGGCGCTGTCGGCGCTCGCCAATGCCGGCAATATCGAGGCGCTGCGTGGCTCGCTGGCGTTCATCGGCGTCGGCGAGGCCAAGGCGGACGTCGACCCCGAAATCGATGCGCTGGTCGCGGCACGCACCGCCGCACGGGCGCGCAAGGACTTCGCCGAATCCGACCGCATCCGCGACGAACTCGCGGCGCGCGGCATCGTGCTCGAAGACGGTGCATCGGGGACCGGCTGGCGTCGCGCCTGAGCACGCGCAATCGTGCTTTCACCCCGGCGCGCCAGCGTCTATGACAATCGCATTGCGCGTCATTAATCGGGGACTGTCATGGGTATGCGTTTGGGTTCGGTTGCGCTGGCGGTGATGGCGCTGGCGCTGGCACCGGTTGTCGCGACGTCGGCGGCGGCCGCGCCAATTCTGGCGAGCGACCTCATCCTCAAGAGCAATACGGCGAACCTGCAATATAGCTGGCGCGTGCCGCCCGAAGTCGGGGTCGAACCGCCGCTGTTCGAAGTCATGCGCGGCAAGGCCGAAGCCGGTTTCGCTGCCGGTCTGGCACAGGCCAATGCCGATGCCGCCTCTGCCAAGAAGGCCGGCTTCCCGGTCCATCAATATTCCGACCTGCGCTACTGGGAGGTGGCTGCCGACACGACGCGGCTGCTGGCGCTGACGGGTCAGCTATACGGTTATACCGGCGGCGCGCACGGCAATACCGGCTATGACAGCGTCATCTGGGACCGCAAGACCAAGACCGCCATCAGCCTACCGTCGCTGTTCAGCGACCGCGCCAAGGCGCGCGCCATCATCGAGCCTTTGGTCTGCAAGGCGCTGGCGGCCGAACAGAAGGAACGCCGCAACGGCCAGAAAATGTCGCCCGAGTTCGAAAAATGCCCGCCGCTGGCGCAGGCGACGCTGGTGCCGTATGGCGGCATGACCCCGGTCGCCCATTCGCTGCGCGTCATTTTCGCGCCCTATGTCGCCGGCCCCTATGCCGAAGGTAGCTATGAACTGACGATCGGCTGGCCCGAAGCCATCAAGCCGCTGGTCAAACCCGAATTTCGCGAAGACCTGTTCGGCGTGATGCAATAAGCGCGGCGGCGCGCTATACCGGCGCCATGTCCGAAGCCCTCTACAACACCGCCATCCTGCGCCTTGCCGCATCGATCCCGCATCAGGCGCGGCTGACGGCGCCGCAGGCGAGCGTCGTCAAGGTGTCGCCGGTGTGCGGCAGCCGCGTTACTGTCGACCTCGATCTCGATGCGCACGGCCGCGTCGCGCGCTTCGGGCAGGAAGTCCGCGCCTGCGCGCTGGGGCAGGCGTCCGCCAGCCTGTTCGGCGCGCATGTCATCGGCCGCACGCCCGACGAACTCGCCGCCGCGCGCGACGCACTCGCTGCCTTTCTGAAGGGTGAGGCCGACACGCCGGGCGACTGGCCGGGCCTCGAATTGTTCGCCCCGGCGCGGCCGCATACCGCGCGCCACGGCTCGATCCGGCTGGCGTTCG
>CALMPZ010000187.1 GCA_937871645.1 uncultured Polymorphobacter sp. | reverse complement strand
TACCCGCCCGGCGGCCGCTATCCGCCCGGCCGCTATCCGCCCGCCGGCGGCTGGTACCGGCCCCCGGTCTATTATGCGCCGTGGCGCTATCCGCCGGGCCATTGTTACCGGCCGTGGTCGGTGGGGTTGTTCCTGCCGTCGCTATTCCTGAGCAGTGCCTATTACTTCAACAGCTACAATGCGTTCGGACTGGGGGCGCCGCCCTATGGCACGCAGTGGGTGCGCTACGGCCCCGACCTGCTGCTCGTGGAAATCGGCACCGGCCGAATCCGTGCGGTCTACAACAACGTCTTCCTGATGTAGCGCATGACCTGCTGGCGGGGCCGCACCCCGCCGGCAGCGCCGTCATTTGAAGTTGGTCGGTAAGCCGAACCGCTGCTGCAGGTCATAGTTGAGCCCCGATTGCGGGATCCAGTTGCGCAAATCGGCGCCGGTCATGCGAAATTCGATATCGGCGTAGAAAATCTGCGACTTGCCCGTCGCGACATCGAGCACCGACGTCTGCACCAGCATCGGCGTGTAGTTCCACGTGCCGGGTGCGGGATAGATCGCGACCAGGCTGACGATGGCGACGGGCGGCTTGCCCTTGACCTGCACCGCCTTGGCCAGTTCGACGGCATTGTGAACGTCGGCGAATGCCGCCGGATCGACCGCCGACTCGGTCTGGATCTGATCGGTGGTGATGCAGGTGCCGAGCGACTGGCAGAGCTTGCTGGCATCGGCGAGATTATTGAGAATGAACGGCGTGCCGACTTCGCTGCCAAGCCCGCTGACCAGTGCATATTTGGTCGGTTCGTCGAGGGTGATCTGCGCGCGCGCCTGCTGCACATTGGCGGGCGGCTGTGCAGCCGGCGGCGTTGCGGCGGCCTGCGCGAACACGGGCGACGATGCCAGCGCCAACAGTGGCATGGCCCTCAAAAACAGCGTCATGATCTGGTTTCCCTTCGCCCCGGTTGAGCAGCTTCGCCACTAGTTTCGCACCGGAACAAGCTTGGGCCAAGTCCCAATTGAATTTATATGTTCTTGTTATGTTCTTTTATATCGACTATGGATGGGCGATGGTCACGCCCCCGCCTCTCAAAGGCCGCGGCGCCACCGGCAACGCCGCCAGCGCCCGCTTCGATGCACTGGCGACCCAAGCCGATGGCGACTGGCTCGACATGCGCGACAGCCTTGATGACGTGCCGCCGCTACGCACGACGGTCAGCATCGAGACACCGCGAACGATCATCACGCGTAACACCTCGCCCGACATCCCGTTCGACCGCTCGGTCAACGCCTATCGCGGCTGCGAGCACGGTTGCATCTATTGTTTTGCGCGGCCGACACACGCCTATCTCGGGCTGTCGCCGGGCCTCGATTTCGAAACCAAACTAACCGCCAAGCCAACCGCCGCAGCACTGTTGCGCGCCGAACTGTCGAAGCGCGGTTACCAGCCCAAGCCGCTGGCGATGGGCACCAACACCGATCCGTACCAGCCGATCGAAGCCGACTATCGCATCACCCGCGCGCTGCTGGCGGTGCTGCTTGAATTCGGCCATCCGGTGACGATCACCACCAAGTCCGACAGGGTCACGGCCGACCTCGACTTGCTTGCCAAACTCGCCGCGCAAAACCTTGTTGCTGTTGCCATTTCAGTGACAAGTCTCGACCGCACTATCGCCCGCAGCATCGAGCCGCGCGCCCCGACCCCGGCACGCCGTATCGATGCCATCCGCCAACTCGCCATCGCGGGCGTGCCGGTTTTCGTGTCGGTATCGCCCGTCATCCCGGCGATTACCGATCACGAGATCGAAGCGATACTGGAGGCCGCAGCAAGCGCCGGCGCCCATGCCGCCTTCACACGCCCCGTCCGCTTGCCGCATGAAGTCGCCCCGCTGTTCCGCGCCTGGCTCGACGCCCATTACCCCGACCGCGCGGCGCGCGTGCTGCACCTCATCCAGTCGATGCGCGACGGCCGCGACAATGACCCCGAATTCGGCACGCGCATGGCGGGCAAAGGCCCCTATGCCGAAATGCTGCGCCGCCGGTTTGCTATCGCCTGCGCGCGTCTCGGCCTCGACAATCGGCGACTGGTGCTCGCGACCGACCGATTCCGCGTGCCTTCCGCGCAGCTCGCGCTGTTCTGACGCGCGTCCCCATTCGTTGCACTTCCACATCGCCCGCGATTGCGGCATATTCAGGGGGTCCACAAGGGGATTGGCAAACCGTGCTCGCGTGGTTGCAGGAACTCAGGCGACGCAATGTCGGGCGGGTCGCCGGCATCTACACGGTAACGGCCTGGGCGGTTTTTCAGGTCCTCAACACCCTGTTCCAGACGCTCGGTCTTCCAAAATGGACCAACACGCTGGCGCTGGTACTGCTGATGCTCGGGCTGCCGCTGGCGATGACACTGGCGTGGCTGTCGGACCGGCGCAAGGCGCGCAATGCGCCTGCCGCAATTGCGCTGGCGGACGAAATCGCCGCTGCCCCGCGCCGCGAGCCGTGGATCGACGCGCTGATCATCGCCGCGGTCATTGCCGTCATTGGCGTGATCGGCTGGCAATGGGCGACGCGCGGCGCGCTGATCGAACCGGGTGCTCTGCCGGTTGCGGCAGTCCCCAGGCAGTCGATCGCCGTGCTGCCGTTCGTCAGCTTCAGCAGCAGCCCCGACGACGGTTTCTTTGCCGACGGGTTGACCGAGGAACTGATCAATTCGCTGGCGCAGAATGCCTCGCTCAAAGTGGCGGGGCGGACGTCGTCGTTCTATTTCAAAGGTCGCAACGAGGATTTGCGCGGTGTGGCGGCCAAGCTCGGCGTTGCCCACCTGCTCGAAGGCAGCGTCCGCCGCAGCGGCGATACCGTCCGCATCACCGCGCAGCTGATCAAGGCCGCCGACGGCTTCCATCTGTGGTCGCAGACCTATGACCGCCCTGCCCGCGACACGCTGGCGATCCAGACCGAAATCGCCGCCACCGTGGCGCGCGTGCTGCAGGTGCAGCTTGCCGGCAAGGCGCATCCGGCACCGCAGCGCGACCCGGCGGCGTTTGCACTCGAACTCGAATCGCGCGCACGGCTGCGCGCCAACCGTCAGGCCGATGCAGCGGTAGCGCGTGACGGGTTCCGGCGCCTGACTGAAATCGAGCCGGGCAAATTCTGGAGAATCAAGCAGCGCGTTGAACAGTCCCGCCGCCTGGGCGGGGCTGTCGGAAGCGGTGATGCGGATGGCGCAGGACCATCTGACCATCGCATTCGATGAAGCGACGCAAATCAGCAACGCGGCCGTCGCGCGCGCCTTGGCGCTCGATCCCGATTCGGCGGTGGCACTGCGCGCGCAGGGCTTTTCCGAACGCGTCCAGGGTATTCGCTCGGGCAATACCGATCACTATCGACGTGCCGTCGCGGTGTTGACGCGCGCGGTGGCGATCGAGCCGGGCAATGCCGACGGCTGGTTCCTGCTGGGCAACGCGCAATCGGCGCTCGGACGCGATAGCGACGCACTGCCCAGCCTGCGCAAGGCCATAGCGATCGATCCGCTCAACCGCGGCGCCTTGACGGTGACGGGCGTGACGCTGGCCAATCTGGGCCGCATCGACGAAGCCGAACGCCAGTACCAGACCGTCATCGACCTGTTCCCCGACTATTCACCGGCTCTGCTCAGTCTGGCGCGGCTGCGCATTGCCACCGGACGGCTCAATGCTGCGGTACCGCCGTTGCGCCGCGCCCGGGCGATCGATGATGATGCCGCCGCGGGACTGGCTTTGGCCTATGTCTATCTCAACCTCGGCATGGAGCCGGAGGCCGACCGGACGCTCGACAGCATTGCGACGTCGCCGACGGCGTCGGCAATTGCGACTGCGGCAAAGATGCTCGTGCACCGCCGGCACGCCGAGTTGCTGGCATTCGCGCGGGCGCAATATGCCACGACGAAGGACCCGTTGTGGCAGAATGCGATCGCGATGATGGCATTGCTCACCGGTGACGGCGAAACCGCACGCAGCTATTTCGCCACCGCGCTGCCGGGGCTGTTCCTGCCGCAGCCACGCGCCGACGGCGCCCCGTTCGACATGATGTCGGCGGCGTCGGCGCTCGATGTTACCGGCGACCATGCGCAGGCGCGTCGGGTGATGCGGCTGATTCTGGCGCAGCCAGTGCCCCCCGGCCCAATCGACGGTGCCATCGTCAACGCCCGCATCAATGCCCGCGCCGGTCTGGGCGATACTGCTGGCGCGGTCGCCGAACTCGAAGCTGCCGTGGAGCGGGGGTACCGCACGCCGTACGAATTCGACATGTTCACCCGGATCGCGCAACAGGCCTCCAGCCTTGCCTCGGCCAATGCCAAGGCGGTCGGTGTCACAACGGAAAGGCTGCTTGGCGCAACCAGGGAAAAGTAAGCGCCCTGCTACACCA
>CALMPZ010000186.1 GCA_937871645.1 uncultured Polymorphobacter sp. | reverse complement strand
ACGCCGGTGGTGGTTTCTTCCGACACGCCCTTGATGTGCGCGACCGACATGGTGAGGTAGCCGGGCTTCGCCTTGATGAACGCCTTGAGCGCGCGCTGGAATTCGACTTCTTCTTCGTTCGCGGGCTCGGGCATCGTGTCGCCGGCTTCGAGGCGCTCGCCCCACAGCGCGAACATCGTCGCGTCGCCGCCGTCATCGAGGATCATGTTGGCGGTCTTGTCGCCCCAGTCGAAGATGCTGCCGACATAGTCCCAATAGTCCGCGAGGCTTTCGCCCTTGATCGCGAACACCGGGATACCGGCGGCGGCGATGGCGGCGGCGGCATGGTCCTGCGTCGAGAAGATGTTGCACGTCGCCCAGCGCACTTCTGCACCGAGCGCGGTCAGCGTTTCGATCAGCACCGCGGTCTGGATGGTCATGTGCAGCGAACCGGTGATGCGCGCACCCTTCAGCGGCTTCGACGCGCCGAACTCTGCGCGTAGCGCCATCAGGCCGGGCATTTCGGTTTCGGCGATGTTGATTTCGCGGCGGCCGAAGTCGGCGAGGCCGATGTCGGCAATCACATAGTCGTGGGATTTGTCGTTGGCCTGGGTCGCCATGGGGCGCACTCCTGAGAATGGTTTGGGATGCGCCCGCATAGGGGCAAGGGCCTCGCAGAGCAAGTATAAAGATATCTTTATATGATTCTGCGTGCCGATTTCTGGACGTCGCCTTGCCCGCTAGGGCGTCAGCCGCCGCTTGGTCATCGGCGGTGTCTCGCCGTTGTTGACGCTGCGCCCCCAGCCGATGAGCGCACGCATGGCGAGGCCATCGGCCTCTGCAGGCTGGCGGTAAAACAGCGCCAGCCGGGCGTTGTCGGCACAGCCGGCAGGCGTGCAGAAATAGTGCAGCAATGCGACGGCGCGGACCTTGCCTGCGGGCGTCACCACCATCGCGCCCTTTTCGGGGCAGCTGTGGGCGCGGCAGGCCGCGAACAACAGGCTGCCGTCCTTCAACCGCAGCGGCGAATCGGGCGGCCCGCCGAGCGCTTCGCGGGCCTGTTTCCAGACGAGCACATCGGGCATCAGATAATCGCCGCGCGCCTTGCCGAAGAAGCTTTTGAGCGCCGCCTCGGTACCCGGCGCCCACATCAGCTCGTTGGTGGTGCGACATGCGGCCGGCTGCGCCATGCTGCACGCCGGAGTCGCGGCGGCGAGCAGCAGCGCCAGCAGCATCACGCCAGCAGTGCCTGCGTCGCTGCGGCGACGCGCGCATCGCCCGCTGCGATTACCCGACCGTCGCTGCCCTGCCGCAGCGGCGCCCCGGTCCAATCGGTCATCACGCCGCCGGCGCCAGTGACGACGGGGACCAGCGCCGCCCAGTCATGAATCTTCAGCCCCGATTCGACGACCAGATCTAGATGCCCCGAGGCGACGAGGCCGTAGTTATGGCAGTCGCCGCCGAACAGACTGTCGGCCACCTGACCGCGCAGCGCATCGACGCGCGGCATGTCGGTGGCATCGAACAGGAACGGTCCGGTGGTGCCGAGCCGGGCAGCGCCCAAAGCTTCACAGGCGCGGACGTGGGCGCGCGCGCCATTGAGAGTCGTCGGATGGTCGACGCCGCCGACCCAGCGGTCACCGATGATGCATTGATCGATGAGGCCGAGCACCGGCACGCCGTCTTCCATCAGTGCGATCAGCGTCCCGAAGATCGGGCGGCCGGCGACAAAGGCGCGGGTGCCGTCGATCGGGTCGAGCACCCAGACGCGCGCGTTGTCCGGGCGATCGTCGCCATATTCCTCGCCGATGACGCCGTCAGTCGGACGGTGATGGGCGAGCAGCGCGCGGATGGCGGCCTCGCCCTCGCGATCGGCGATGGTAACGGGGGAGAAATCCTCCTTGGTTTCAACGAGGAACGGCCGGCGGAACCAGGGCCGGATGGCGGCGCCGGCGGCGTCGGCAAGCGCATGGGCGAGGTTGATGTCATCGGGGGTCACAGCCCAAGCTCCTTCAAGATCGCGGCGCGGTCGGCATCGAGCGCCGGCGCGCCCGGCCGCGTTACCGGGTCGTCATGCCCCGAAATTTTGACCGGATTGCCTGCCGCGAGCAGCGGTGTGCCATCGGGATAGGCGGCGTGGATCGCCATATTGCGCGCGCGCGTCTGCGGATAGTCGAGCGCCTGCTGGATATTGTGCAGCGGCCCGCACGGGACACCCGCGGCGTCGAGCAGCGGCAGCCAATGCGATGGCGGCGCATCGGCCAACCGCGATTCGATGACGTGCGCGACCGCATCGGCATGGTCTGAACGCGCGCTGTTGCTGGCAAAGCGCGGGTCATCCTTGAACATGCCAAGGTCGAGTGCGTCGAGCATCGCCTGCCACAGGCCGTCGTTGCCTGCAGCGATGACGATATGGCCGCCCTGGCACGCATAGGCAGCAAACGGCGTGATCGACGGGTGGCGCGCGCCGAGCGGCCCGGGCGAGACGCCGGTGACGGCATAGCGCGCAACGGCGTTTTCAAGGATGGCGATCTGGCAATCAAGCATCGCGACATCGACAAAGGCGCCGGTGCCGGTCCTTTCGCGCTCGTGCAGCGCCGACAGGATACCGATGACAGTGAACAGTCCGGCGGTGATGTCGCCGACCGAGGTCCCCACCCGCGTCGGCGGTCCACCCGGCCAACCGGTGACCGACATGATGCCGCCCATCGCCTGGACGACCATGTCGTACGCGGCTTTCTGGCTGTCGGGCCCGGTGTGGCCGAAGCCGCTGGCGGCGGCGTAAATCAGCTTCGGGTAGCGCGCATGCAACGCCTCCCAGCCGAAGCCGAGGCCCGCCATTACGCCGGGGCGATAGTTTTCGACCAGCACGTCGGCGCGCGCCAACATGGCTTCGAAAATGGCGCGGTCGCCGGGATCCTTGAGGTTGAGCGCGATCGACTGCTTGCCGCGGTTGATGCTGGCGAAATAGGCACTTTCGGGGTCGCCTTCGGCCTTGAACGGCCCGATGTGCCGCGAATCATCACCGCCATCAGGGCGTTCAACCTTGATGACGCGCGCGCCGAGATCGGACAGCACCATCGTCGCATAAGGCCCGGCGAGTACGCGCGACAGGTCGATGATGGTCAGGTCGGAGAGCGGGCCGGGCTTGGTCATGTGTGCGCTGATAGCGGCTTTGCCGGGGCGCTGTCATCCGGCACGTGAACGTCGCGCGGTTCAGGGTTTGGGATGCCGGGTATCGAACAGCCGGGCGATGCGGCGGTCGGGGACCACCCACATCAATGCCGGAATCAGATAGCAGGCAAAGCCCAGCCACGGCGCCACCAGCGTCAACCCGACTCCACTGGCATAGAAGACCTTCGACAGCTTGCCCTTGATGTCATGGCCGATTGCATCGGCGAGCGTGTGGTCGTCGCCGTTGGCAGCGATGATGGCGCGCTGCAGGATGGTGAAGGCAAACGCCGCGAGCAGCAGGTTGGTGCCGTAAAACATGTCGGGCAGCGGCGCGAAGTGATTTTCGCCCATCCAGCCGGTGGTGAACGGCAGCAGCGACAGCCAGAACAGCAGATGCATGTTCGCCCACATCACCGGGCCCGTCACATGGTGGCAGGCGTGCAGCATGTGATGGTGGTTGTTCCAGTAGATCGCGACATAGATGAAGCTCAGCACATAGCTCAGGAACACCGGCCACAGCCCCTCGAGTGCGGCCCAGTCGGCACCGTGCGGCACCTTGAGTTCGAGCACCATGATGGTGATGATGATGGCGAGCACGCCGTCGCTGAAGGCTTCGAGCCGGGTCTTGTTCATCGCGTTCGCCCCATTTCGCAGTTGTGCGGACAAATTGCGCGAATCGAATTGCTGCGGCAAGCTGGTCGCTGGTCGCGCCGTGTCATCAGTGGCAATATGCGCGCAACAGGGAGGTGACGATGGCCTATGAGATTTCGGTGAACGGCAGCGCGCAGCGCGTCGATGTCGATGGCGAGATGCCGTTGCTGTGGGTGTTGCGCGAGGTATTCGACCTGCCCGGCACCAAGTTCGGCTGCGGCATCGCGCAATGCGGCGCCTGCACCGTCCACCTTGACGGCGTTGCGGTCCGCAGTTGCCAGACGCCGGTGTCGAGCGTCGGCAAGCGCCGCGTCACCACCATCGAAGCCATTGGCGCGACGCCGCACGGCAAGGCGCTGCAGGACGCCTGGGTGGCGGGCGATGTCGCGCAATGCGGCTATTGCCAGTCCGGGCAGATCATGTCGGCGGCGGCGCTGCTGGCGAGCAAGCCCAAGCCGACCGATGCCGAAATCGACGCCGCAATGGCGGGCAATTTGTGCCGCTGCGCCACCTACCCGCGCATCCGCGCGGCGATTCACGCCGCGACGAAGGAGGGCTGAGCGATGACGGTGCAACTCAACCGGCGGTCGTTGCTGACCGTAATCGCCGCCGCTGGTGGTTGGCTGACACTGGGCTTTGGCCCGGTGGCGCGCGCATTCGCAGCTGGTGCAACCGATGCGAAGCTCAATACCTATGTCACGGTGCACGCCGACGGCAGCGTCACCATCATGGCGCAGAATCCCGAGATCGGGCAGGGTGTTAAAACCTCGATCCCACAGCTCGTTGCCGAAGAGCTCGATGTCGACTGGAGTGCCGTCACCGTCGAACAGGCGCTGGCCGACACCGCCGTCTATGGCCGGCAGGTCGCCGGCGGCAGCATGGCAACGACGCTGCAGTATGACCCGCTGCGCCGCATGGGCGCGACCGCGCGTGCCATGCTGGTCAGCGCCGCCGCGGCGCGCTGGGGCGTGCCGGCGAGCGAATGCACGACCGCCAGCGGCACGGTGCTACACCCGGCTTCGGGCCGCAAACTCGGCTACGGCGACGTTGCGGCGGACGCCGCGAAGCTGCCGCTGCCCGATGCTGCAAACGTCGCGCTCAAGGATCCGGCGAAGTTCACCATCATCGGCCAGCCAATGACCGGCGTCGACAATTACAAGCTGGTCA
>CALMPZ010000185.1 GCA_937871645.1 uncultured Polymorphobacter sp. | reverse complement strand
TCGGATATCGGGGCGGCGTTGGCGCAAGGCTACGCGGCGCGCGGCTGCGAGCTGATCCTGACGGCGCGCGACCCGGCGACCTTGGCGACGCTGCGCAGCGACCTCGAACTGCGCCACCGCGTCGGGGTGAAGCTGGTGGCGTGCGATGTCGTGACGACCGACCCCGACGCGTTTTTCGACGGCCTCGGGGTCGTGCCCGGCACGGTGGTGATGGTTGCCGGGTTGCTCGGGGAGCAGTTGACGGCGGCTGCCGACACCGCGCACGCCGACGCCATCATGGCGACCAACTACAATGGCCCGGCGCGGCTGTTGCTGGCGGCAGCGCGGCGGATGGCGGGCGGCAGCATCATCGGCATCAGCTCGGTGGCGGGCGACCGCGGGCGCGCGTCGAACTTCGTCTATGGCTCGGCGAAGGCCGGGTTCAGCGCCTTCCTGTCGGGGTTGCGCAACGCGCACTTCAAGGCCGGGCTGCACGTAATGACCGTCAAGCCGGGGTTCGTCGCGACCAAGATGACCGCCGGCATAGACCTGCCGCCGCTGCTCACCGCGCAACCGCGCGACGTGGCCGAGGCGATCATCAAGGCGCAGCTGCGCGGCCGCAATGTCATCTACACCAAATCGCTGTGGTGGCTGATCATGACGATCATCCGCCATATCCCCGAAGCCATCTTCAAGCGGCTGTCGCTGTGAGCAAAGCGGATAAAATCGTCATTACCGGCGGCGCCGGGCTGGTCGGGCAGAACCTTGTCGCGCGGCTGAAAGACCGTGGCTACGCGCGCATCACCGTCATCGACAAGGCGGCGACCAACGCCGGCATCCTGCGCGAGCACCACCCCGATATCGAGGTCATCGTCGCCGATCTCGCGGTCGATGACGGCTGGCAGGATGCGCTCGCCGGCGCCACCGCGCTGGTCCATGCGCATGCGCAGATCGGCGGGCTCGACCCGGCCGAATTCGTCCGCAACAACCAGACCGCCAGCGACCGCGTCATGGCTGCGGCGGTGGCGCACGCGGTGCCCTACATCGTCAACATATCGTCATCGGTGGTCAATTCGGCGGCGCGCGACGATTACACCGAAACCAAGAAGGTGCAGGAGGCGATCGTCGCCGCCACCGGCATCCCGCAGGTCATCCTGCGCCCGACGCTGATGTTCGGCTGGTTCGACCGCAAGCATGTCGGCTGGCTGGCGCGCTTCATGGAGCGCGTGCCGGTGTTCCCGGTGCCGGGCACGGGGCGCTTCCTGCGCCAGCCGCTGTATGCCGCCGATTTCTGCAACGTCATCGTCGCCGCCATCGAGCAGCGCATCACCGGCGCCTACAACATCACCGGGCAGGAACGCATCGACTATATCGACCTGGTCCGCGCGATGAAGCGCGCCACCGGCGCCAAGGCGCTGATCGTGCGCATCCCCTATGGGTTATTCGCGCTGTTGCTGCGGACCTATGCGCTGGTCGACTCCAACCCGCCGTTTACCGAAAAACAGCTCGCGGCGCTGGTGACGCCCGACGTGTTCGAAGTCATCGACTGGCCGGGGATTTTCGGGGTCGAGGCGACACCGCTGCAGACGGCGCTCGACGAGACCTTCCGCCACCCGGTCTATTCCAAAATCGCGCTGCAATTCTGACAAGTGTCGAAGCAGTTCGCCAGCTTCATCGTGACCGGCGGGATTGCCGCCGCGGTCAACCTTGCGTCGCGCTGGGGCTTCAACTGGTTCATGCGCTTCGAGTTCGCGGTGGCGCTCGGCTATCTGGCGGGGATGACGACGGCGTTCGTGCTGGCGCGGCGCTTCGTGTTCGACGGCAGCGGCGGCAGCTGGCTCGGCGAATATTGGCGCTTCGCCATGGTCAATGTGATGAGCTTCCTGGTGGTGCTGGGCGTGTCGGTCGGGCTGGCGGACTACGCATTTCCGGCAATCGGCATGACCTGGCACGCGCATGACGTGGCGCACCTGATCGGCGTGCTTTCCCCCATTGTCCTGAGCTTTTACGCGCACAAACACTTCTCTTTTGCCCGGCGAAACTGACCCGCTGCCGAGGGCAATCTGGTCAGTCTTTACGGGTGTAGCCACTCTGTGCAGCCGGCGGCGGATTTACGCGGCGGGTGCGACGTGCAATCTTCGCGGCGACCGTGCCAGATCCAACCGTCAATGTTGGAATTGCGCAGGTCGTTCAAGGCGTACACATTTAACCATATAGGTATAATCAGTTCACATCGGGGGGCCTATGATCCGAACACTCACCGGCGGCATATTTGCCGCACTGCTGCTCGCGGGCAACGTCAACGCCACGCCTGCCGAGGAGGCCGCGAAGGCTGCGGCAATCGGGCTTGCCGGGAGCTGGCAACTGGTGCGGTTCGAGGACACCGATCCGCAAGGCAAGGTCGTCAAGCGCTTCGGCGAAAATCCGCGCGGGCTGTTCGTCTATGACAGCACCGGCCATCTGAGCATCAACATCGCGCGCAACCCGCCAACCCCGCCGTTCGCCAAAGGCGACGACGCCGGCACCGACGCCGAAGTGCGCGCCGCCTTCAATGGCTATGTTGCCTATTTCGGCACCTACCGCGTCGATGTCGCCAAACAGGTCGTGATGCACGTCGTCGAAGGCAGCCTGAAGCCGAGCTACACCGGCACCGATCAACCGCGACCGTTCAAACTGAATGGCGACGTGCTGATCATCGGCAAAACCAATCCCGACGGTTCGAAAACCTACCGCGAGTTGCACCGGTTGCGTTGAGTCCTCGGGTCCTTCATCCGGACCCAAGTTCGCTCAATCAGAACCATTGTCATTCCCGCGCCGGCGGGAATCCAGCTCTGCGCGTTGCAAAGATGGATTCCCGCCTTCGCGGGAATGACGAGGTGCCTTTTAGCCGAGGTCGAAGCGGTCAAGGTTCATGACTTTGGTCCATGCTGCGACAAAGGCGCTGACGAACGCCTTTTCGCCGTCGGCGCTGGCATAGACTTCGGCGAGCGCGCGCAGCACCGAGTTCGAGCCGAACACCAGATCGGCGCGGGTGCCGGTCCACTTCAGCGCCCCTGTCGCACGGTCACGGCCTTCGTAGGTGCCGCCTTCGACCGCCGACCATACCGTGCCCATATCGAGCAGATTGACGAAGAAGTCGTTCGACAGCGTGCCGAGCCGCGCCGTCAGCACGCCGTGGCTACTGCCGCCGCTGTTGGCGCCGAGCGCGCGCAGCCCGCCGACCAGCACGGTCATTTCGGGTGCAGTCAGCGTCAGCAACTGCGCGCGGTCGACGAGCAGCGCCTCCGCCGACTGGCCATGACCCGCGGCGAAATAATTGCGGAAGCCGTCCGCCGTCGGTTCGAGCGGCGCAAACGAATGTGCGTCGGTCTGTGCCGGCGACGCGTCGGTGCGGCCCGGCGTGAACGGCACCGTCACCGCATGCCCGGCCTTGTCGGCGGCGACTTCGACCGCAGCACAACCGCCGAGCACGATCAGGTCGGCGAGGCTGACCTTCTTGCCGCCGGTTGCACCCGCGTTGAACGCCGCCTGCACGCCTTCAAGCTTGGCGAGCACCTGCGCCAGTTCGGCGGGGTCGTTGACCGCCCAGTCCTTTTGCGGCGCCAGCCGCAGCCGCGCGCCATTGGCGCCGCCACGCTTGTCGCTGCCGCGGAACGTCGAGGCCGCGGCCCAGGCGGTGCGCACCAGTTGCGCGGTGGACAGCCCTGACGCCAGCAGCTTTTGCTTGAGCGCGGCGACATCGCCGGCGTCGATCAGCGCGTGATCGACCTTGGGCACCGGGTCCTGCCAGATCAGTTCTTCGGCGGGCACCAGCGGCCCGAGGTAGCGGGCAACCGGCCCCATGTCGCGGTGCGTCAGCTTGTACCAGGCGCGCGAAAACGCATCGGCCAACTGGTCAGGGTTTTCGCGGAAGCGCTTGGCGATGACGGCGTAGTTGGGGTCCATCTTCATCGCCATGTCGGCGGTCGTCATCATCGGCGCATGGCGCTTGGTCGGGTCGTGCGCATCGGGCACCGTGGTGGCGGCGGCCGGATCGGTCGGGCGCCATTGCTGCGCGCCGCCGGGGCCGTGCGTCAGTTCCCACTCATACCCCAGCAGCGTGTCGAGATAGCTGTTGTCCCATTGGATCGGCGTCGGCGTCCAAGCGCCTTCGATGCCGCTCGAGATGGTGGCATCGCCGTTGCCGCTGCCGAAGCTGTTCTTCCAGCCCAGCCCTTGCTGCTCGATCGGCGCGCCTTCGGGTTCGGGACCGACATATTTGCCGGGGTCGGCAGCACCATGCGCCTTGCCGAAGGTGTGGCCGCCGACGGTGAGCGCGACGGTTTCCTCGTCGTTCATCGCCATGCGCGCGAAGGTTTCGCGGATGTCGCGCGCCGACGCCAGCGGATCAGGGTTGCCGTTCGGGCCTTCGGGGTTGACGTAGATCAGCCCCATCTGCACCGCGCCAAGCGGCTTTTCGAGGTCGCGGTCGCCGCTGTAGCGTTGGTCATCAAGCCACTTGGCTTCGGGGCCCCAGTAGATATCCTCGGGCGCCCAGACATCGACGCGGCCGCCGCCGAAGCCGAAGGTCTTGAGCCCCATCGAATCGATCGCGACATTGCCCGCCAGCACCATCAAGTCGGCCCAGGAAATGGCGCGGCCGTACTTCGCCTTGATCGGCCACAGCAACCGGCGCGCCTTGTCGAGGCTGACGTTATCCGGCCAGCTGTTGAGCGGCGCGAAACGCTGCGTGCCGTTGCCGGCGCCGCCGCGGCCATCGGAAATCCGGTAGGTGCCGGCGCTGTGCCACGCCATGCGGATGAAGAACGGGCCGTAGTGGCCGTAATCGGCGGGCCACCAGTCCTGCGAGTCGGTCATCAGCGCGGTGAGGTCGGCGACCACGGCGTGCAGGTCGAGCGCCTTGAACGCCGCCGCATAGTCAAAGTCGGCGCCGTACGGGTCGGCGGCGGGTGGGTTGGCGTGGAGCCCGCTAAGGTCGAGCTGCCCCGGCCACCAGTCGCGGTTGGACATCGCCCGGCTGCCGCCGTGCATCACCGGGCATTTGGCTTCATCGGTCATCGCGAATCTCCTGCTATCTATTAACTATCTCATAATTTGGGCGCATTCGTCTCATCAATCCAATCGATTTTATTGACTTGATTGATTGATTTTGCCGCAAATAGAGACAGAGCCTCCGGCGGGCAGGCCTGAGGCCTGCACCCGATTGAATAGAGTTACCGCCATCCCGGCGAAGGCCGGGACCCAGCCTT
>CALMPZ010000184.1 GCA_937871645.1 uncultured Polymorphobacter sp. | reverse complement strand
GGCCATTGGTGCGATGGCGACGGTGGCTTCTGCACAGACACCGCCGGTCGCCGGCTATGTTCTCGGTGTCGATGATGCCATCGACGTCACCGTTTTCGGCGCCCCCGAAGCCAGCGTCAAGACGCGCATCAAATACGACGGCACCATCGTCATGCCGATGATCGGGTCTATCCAGGCCGCCGGCCAGACCAACGTCTCGCTCGCCGCGCTGATCAAGCGGAAGCTCGTCGCCGGCAATTTCTACAAGGATCCGATCGTCAACATCGAGATTCTCGGCTATTCGAGCCGCGTCGTCAGCGTCGCCGGCAAGGTCGCATCGCCGGGCCTCTACCCGCTCGACAAGCCGTACCGCGTGCTTGACGTGCTGCTCAAGGCAGGCTGGATACAGGGGTCGCAGACGGTCTATCTGCGCCGCGCTTCGGACGGCAAGGAGATCAAGCTCGACACGCTCGAACTGGTGCGCGGCACGCCCGACAAGGATCCTTATCTCGAAGCCGGCGACACGATTTTCGTCCCCGATGCCGAGTTTGTCTATGTCCAGGGCCAGGTGCTGCGGCCGGGGCCGATCGCCATCACGCCGGGCATGACGGTGCGCGAGGCACTGGCGGCTGCGGGCGGCGTCACGGCACTGGGCTCGGAGAAGAAAGTGTCGCTCGTTCGTGGCAATGCCAAGGAGGTCGATGCGAAACTTGATGCACAAGTTCAGCCTAAGGACGTATTGGTCTTCAAGGAAAAGCTTTTCTAGTCTAGGCGTCCGATTCTAGACGACATTCACCGGACGTGTGCGTTGTCGACGTGGAGTGATTTTCAATGAGCCTCGTACAGTTCTTGCGGATTCTGCTGGCACGCCGCTGGATGATTCTGGCGATCATGCTGAGCTGCGTCACCGTGGCGCTGGCCGTTGGGTCGCAGTTGCCGCGGCGCTATCCGGCGTCGGCGCGCATCATGCTTGATGTCATCAAGCTCGATCCGGTGACGGGCCAGATGATTACCGGCACCATTCTGCGCACCTACACGCGCACCCAGCTTGAGCTGATTCAGGATTACCGCGTCGTCGGCGAAGTGGTCGACAAGCTGGGTTTCACGTCAAATCCGCAGATCATCGCGCAGTGGCAGGCTGAAACCGGCGGCGCCGGCGACATGCGCCGCTGGGCTGCCGAGCGCATCATTTCGGGTACTGAAGCGCAGATGCTCGGCAGCAGCAATATCCTCGAAATCACCTATACCTCGCCCAACCCGACGATCTCGAAGAACGTCGCGGCGATGCTGCGCGAAGCCTATATCGACGCGACCTTGCGGTTCCGCACCGATGCCGCCAGCCGCAACGCTGAATGGTACCGCGAGCAGGCCGAAAAGGAACGCCGCGCGCTCGTCGCGGCGGAAGCCAAGAAGTCCGAATTCGAAAAGGCCAACAACATCGTCGTCACCCCCGGTGGCGTCGATCCTGAAAATGCCAAGCTCGATGCGTTGCAACAGGCCCTGTTGGCGGCGCGCAGCTCGGTGTCGCAGGCGCAGTTCTCGTCGCAGATGGCGGTCAACAATTCGGGTACCGTCGATTCGCTGACGTCGCAGCTGGCGCAGGTCAACGACCAGATCAAGCAAGCCGGCGATCTCTACGGTACCGCGCATCCGAGCTACAAGGCGCTGGTCACCCGGCGAGCGACGCTGCAGTCGGAAATCGCGCGCGCCACCGCGAAGGCGCGGGCGGTCGGCGGCGGTGTCGGCAGCTATACGCAGGCGAGCTATGCGCAGCTTGAGGCCGATTACGAAGCCCAGAAGCAGCGGGTCATGGCGATGCAGACGCAGCTATCGAAACTGGCCGAACTGCAGCGCGAAGTCGCGATGCTGCAGGCGCGCTATGACAAGGCCGCTGCGCGCGCCGCCGATTTGCGGCTTGAAGCCGACGTCTCCGAATCGGGCCTTGTCGTGTTGGGCGATGTCGTCGGGTCGAACACCCCGACCTTCCCCAACATGCCGCTGATCGGCATGCTGTCGCTGATTTTCGGGCTGTTGCTCGGCATTGTCGTCGCACTTCTCAGCGAATTGATGGCGCGGCGGGTCCGCGGTGTCGAGGATCTGGCGTTTGCGAGCAAGGTTCCGGTTCTGGCGGTCATCGCCGACGGTCGCCGCCGTCGCTCCGGCGGCTTGATCCGGCGCATATTCGGGCGGTTCGGCCCGCAACATAGCAACGCAAACTGGCAGCCCGCGCAATGACAATGACTCCAGAAACTTCGCACCCGACGCTGCTTGTCGATGACGGATCTGGCGCGATCGACGCGCCCATCCGCGACGCGCTGTTGCGGCTTGGCATGCTGTCGGACGACCAGACGCGCCGCGTCGAGGCGCACCGGACCGAGCGCAGCGTCGACTTCGATGCCGCGGCGCTCGAACTCGGCTTCATCTCGCATGAAGACCTGGCGCTGGCACGCGACCAGTTGACCAACAGTCTGGCGTTGCAGAACACCCAGCGCCGTCAGGTTTCCGACGAGCTGGTCGTGCTCGGCGACCCGATCGGCGGCCGCTCGGAATCGATCCGACTGCTGCGCACGCAGGTCATCGCGCAGCACATCAAGCCCGGCCGGCGCGCGCTGGTCATGGTGGCGCCCGTGGAAGGCTCCGGCTGCAGTTACCTGATCGCCAATCTGGCGGCGTCGCTGTCGCAGATCGGCACGAAGACCCTGCTGGTGGATGCCAACATGCGTTCGCCGCGAATCGACCAGATCTTCGGCCTTGATCCCAACGGCGCCGGGCTGTCGAGCTATCTGTCGCTGCAGGTGGCGCGGCCCGAACGCGTCGTTCACGCCAACGTGCTGCCAAACCTGTCGATCATCGGGGCAGGGCCGCCGGTGTCGAAGCCGCAGGAATTGCTGTCGAGCACGCGCTTCCGCGACGGCATGAACACGTTGCTGCGCGAGTATGACGTGACACTGTTCGATACGCCGCCAGCCAATTCATGCGCCGATGCGCTGTCGGTCGCCGGTGCCATCGGCTATGCGCTGATCGTGGCCCGCCGCGACCAGTCATTCTTCTCGGACATCACGACACTCTCGCAACAGCTTGCTGCGGCGCGTTGCTCGGTCATCGGTTCGGTTCTGAGCGAGTTCTGACAAGTGGCCAGCAAGGCGCGTACAAGCCCGATCAACTGGTCGGGGCTGCTCGGGCAGCATGGGCTCCTGCTGGCGGCGTGCCTGGCGATGGTGCTGCCGACGCTGTATTCGCTGGCAACCGGGCCCTGGACGACGGAAGCCGGCATCCAGGGGCCGATCGTGCTGGCCACCGGCTCGTGGCTGCTGCTGCGCCGGCTGCCTGAAATTCGCGCCAATGCGGTGCATGGTTCCTTGCCGATTGCGGTGGCGATGATGCTGGCCGCGATCCCCGCCTATATCTTTGGCCGGGCCTTTGACTTCATCAGCATCGAAGTCGCCGCATTGTTGCTGGCGCTGCTGGCCACGGCCTATGCCTATGTCGGCTTCGCCGTGCTCAAGGCGCTATGGTTCCCGATCTTCTATCTGGGCTTCATGGTGCCTTTGCCGGGGTGGATACTTGATTATATCACGCTGCCGCTCAAACAATTGGTATCCGAAGTCGTGACGGCCACGCTGCAATGGCTTGGCTACCCTGTCGCGCGTGTCGGCGTGACGATTTACATCGCGCAGTACCAGTTGCTCGTCGAAGATGCTTGCGCCGGCCTCAACTCGCTGGTCAGCCTGATTTCGATTGGCCTGTTCTATGTCTACATCCTGCACAACAGCAGTGCGAAATATTCGATCCTGCTACTGGCGCTGGTCATCCCGATTGCCATCCTGGCCAACGTCGTCCGCGTGACGGCGCTGGTGTTGCTCACTTACTATTTCGGCGATGCCGTCGCGCAGGGCTTCCTGCATAATTTTGCCGGCATGGTCACCTTCACCTCGGCGTTGCTGCTGATTTTCCTTGTGGACACCATGTTGCGGCCGGTCAGGCGCTGGCTGGGAGGCGACGATGTTCACGCGGCGTGATGTAATCCTGAGCGGTGGCATGGCCGTCGCGGCAGCGGGGGCGTTTGCATTCACACCGCGCCGCGAACTCAACTTGCTGGGCGACAAGCAGCTCGACAAACTAGTGCCGCTCAAAATCGGTTCATGGTCGCAGCAGCCATCGAGTGCGTTCGTGCTGCCCAAAACCGAAGGCAGCCTGTCCGACCGTCTCTATAACCAGCTGCTGACGCGGTTGTACCAGTCGGACCAGATGGTGCCGGTCATGCTCGTCATGGCCTATGGCGCCACGCAAAATGACCAGTTGCAGCTGCATCGCCCCGAAGTTTGCTACACGGCCGTCGGCTTCCAAATCGTCGGGTCGGCAGCCGCGAGCGTCGAACTTGCGCCCGGCGCGGTGCTGCCGGTGCGTGAACTGGCCGCGAAGTCGGACAGCCGGATCGAACCGATCCTGTACTGGACCCGCATCGGCGATGATTTGCCGACGGACGGGCGCCAGCAGCGCTCGATGAAGCTGGCGCAAAGCATGCGCGGCTATATTCCCGACGGGATTCTGGTGCGGATTTCAACTGTGGCGGAACCGAGCCCCGAAGTATTTGCGCAGCTTGGCGTGTTCGCCCGCGAATTGCTGATGTCGATTGCCCCCGCAAACCGCCAGGCGCTCATCGGACGACCGCTGGCGCAACAGCTCAACACTGCTGCTCAGGACGGGGCTGCAACCAAAGCACCGTGACACGCGGCAACCATTTGCCGAAACCGGCTATTTGTTGAAACCGTCAAGCGGCCGCAGCACCACCAGGATAAATCCGATCGTGGCAAGGCCCAGCGCAATTGCCCCCACATGATAGACCGTGCTTTCCAGCTTCAGGCCCTCGTTGCCCAGATAGTTGGTCGTGGCACAGCCAACCGCAGCCACCAGATACTGCCACAGATGGTCACGCGGCTCGCCCTGCGAGCGTTGGAGAAACAGCACGATCAGCCCGGCAAACACGATCATTGTGGCCCAATCGTAGACAGTTTGCATCGCGTTCATTCCTCAATTCGAAATCGCACCCGGCAACGTCTACACCATTTTTCGCTGCTTCTACTACCCACAAGCTTGCGCGGGCGTTGCGTGTTGCAGCGCAGTGCGAGTATGGCTATCGGCGGGGTTAGAGTTACGCGCGGCGTGGAGATTCGATCAGTATCTCCTTGTCAGACAGCCAAGGCATATTGATGAACGAAATGCGTTTCGATACCCAAGGCGCCGAACATGAATCAAACTCCAGGCCCGGCCTGCCGCTTGATCTCGTAATCTGGACGGTTCGCCTCGTCGAATTCCTGACCGTGTTAGTCGCTGGCACCCTGGCTACGGCTTGGTGGTTCGGCGTCGACAGCGCGGCAGCAGCTTCGGATTATGACCGTGTCGTTTTCGTGGCAGCGCTGGCGTTTTCGGTGCTGTCGGAAACCATCGGCTCTTATGATATCGATGCCCAGTTTTCGCTGCGGCAGGCGTGGCAGCGCGTGTTCACGGCGTGGCTGATTACGGCGCTTTTCATGCTGACGCTGGCGTTCCTGCTGCGCGCTTCGGATGCCGTTTCGCGCGAATGGGCGCTGGCGTGGTTCGCCGGCGGCGGCGTCATGCAGCGCAGGCCGATCAGGAAGATGACCAG
>CALMPZ010000183.1 GCA_937871645.1 uncultured Polymorphobacter sp. | reverse complement strand
CCGGGGATGATGCCGATCTTGATCTCGGGCTGACCGAAGCGCGCGCTGTCGGCGGCGATGATGAAGTCGCACATCATCGCCAGCTCGCAGCCGCCGCCGAGCGCGAAGCCGCTGACCGCGGCGATCAGCGGCTTGCGCGTCGCGATGACGCGGTCGTAGCCGGCGAACAGATTGCCACCGAAGGTGTCGGCGAACGCCAGCTCGGCCATTTCCTTGATGTCGGCGCCCGCCGCGAAGGCCTTTTCGCTGCCGGTCAGCACCGCGCAGCCCTGGCTGTCATCGGCATCGAACGCGCCGAGTGCCGCGATCAGATCGTTCATCACCTGGCTGTTGAGCGCGTTGAGCGCTTGCGGCCGGTTGAGGCGGATCAGCGTGACGCGGCCATGGGTTTCGACGAGCAAAGTTTCATACGACATCGGGTAATCCTCCTACTTCATCGTCGGGATGATGAAGCTGCTATCGGCGAGCGTGCCGGCCGCCGGCCAACGCTGGGTGACGGTCTTGACCTTGGTGTAGAAGCGCACGCCGTCGGTGCCGTACTGGTTGGTGTCGCCGAACGCCGAGCGCTTCCAGCCGCCGAAGCTGTGATAGGCGACCGGCACCGGGATCGGCACGTTGATGCCGACCATGCCGACTTCGACCTGCGCCGCGAACTCGCGCGCGGCTTCGCCGTTGCGCGTGAAGATGGCGACGCCGTTGCCGTACTGATGCTCGCTCGGCAGCGCCAGCGCCTGCGCGAAGCTGTCGGCACGCACCATCTGCAGCACCGGGCCGAAGATTTCCTCCTGGTACGACTGCATGCTGGGTTTGACGTGGTCGAACAGCGTCGGGCCGACGAAGAAGCCCTTTTCATGGCCCTGCAGGCTGAAGCCGCGGCCATCGACGACCAGCTCGGCGCCTTCGTTGACGCCCATGGTGATATAGTCCTCGATGCGCGCCTTGTGCGCGGCGCTGACCACCGGACCGTAGTGCGCGTCGGGGTCGGTCGAGACGCCGATACGCAGTTCGGCAATCGCCGGCAGCAGCTTTTCGCGCAGCGCCAGCGCGGTCTTTTCACCGACCGGCACGACCACCGGCAGCGCCATGCAGCGCTCGCCCGCCGAGCCGAAGGCTGCACCTGCCAGATCGGCGACGACCTGATCGAGATCGGCATCGGGCAGCACGACGCCGTGGTTCTTGGCGCCGCCCATCGCCTGGACGCGCTTGCCGGCCGCAACGCCGCGCTTGTAGACATAATGCGCGATGTCCGACGAGCCGACGAAGCTGACCGCCTTGACGGTCGGGTTGTCGAGGATGGCGTCGACCGCGACCTTGTCGCCGTGGACGACGTTGAGGATGCCCGCCGGCAGCCCGGCTTCCATCATCAGTTCGCCAAGCTTGACCGGCACCGACGGGTCGCGCTCGCTGGGCTTGAGGATGAAGGCGTTGCCGCAGGCGATCCCCATGCCGAACATCCACATCGGGATCATCGCCGGGAAGTTGAACGGCGTGATGCCGGCAACAACGCCAAGCGCCTGGCGCATCGAATAGACGTCGATGCCCGGGCCGGCGCCACCGGTATAGTCGCCCTTGAGCAGGTGCGGGATGCCGCAGGCGAATTCGATGACCTCGAGCCCGCGCTGGATGTCGCCCTTCGAATCGGCGATGACCTTGCCGTGTTCGGCCGACAGCAGCTCGGCGAGGCTGTTCATGTCGCGTTCGATCAGCCGCTTGAAATCGAACATCACGCGCGCGCGGCGCTGCGGGTTGGTCGCCGCCCAGGCCGGCTGCGCGGCGGCGGCGCTGGCGATTGCGGCATCGACTTCGGCGACGGTGGCGAGCTGGACGCGCGCCTGCACGGTGCCGGTGTTGGGGTCGAACACGTCGCTCCAGTTGCCCGATGTCCCCGGCGCGCTGGCGCCACCGATGAAGTGATGAATGTCGCGCATGACCTGTATCTCCCGGACTGCCGCTTGGCTGTGCGACGTTCCTTATTGCGCGATGGTGCCGCTGTCACCCGATTCAAGCCGGTGAATTGACATTGCCCTGCGGACGCGGCGCAGCATTGGCGCTACGCCGGCGATCTCGAACTGCTGGTGGAAGTGCCGCGCCAGGCGGCGAAAAAATTGGCGGAGTCGGAGGGATTCGAACCCTCGGATCCAGTTACCCAGATCGGCAGTTTAGCAAACTACTGGTTTCAGCCGCTCACCCACGACTCCGCGCGAGCGCCGCGTATAGCGAAGCACCGGCAGCGCTGCAACGCCCAATCGGGCGCGCAGCCTTAACGCCCGATGCTGCTGTACGCGATGCCGTGCTTGGCCATGTCGGCGGGGTTGTAGACGTTGCGCAGGTCGACCATCACCGGGCTCGCCATCAGGTCGCGGACGCGGTCGAGGTCGAGCGCGCGGAAGGCGTCCCATTCGGTGATCAGCACCGCGACATCGGCGCCGGTGATCGCGTCATACGGGTTGGCGGCGTATTCGATGCCGGTGATCATCGTCTTTGCCTGCTCGACACCTTCGGGGTCATAGGCGCGGATCGTCGCACCGGCGTCCTGCAACGCCAGGATGACGGCGAGCGACGGCGAATCGCGCATGTCGTCGGTGTTGGGCTTGAAGGTCAGGCCGAGGATGCCGACGGTCTTGCCGCGCACCGAGCCGCCGGCGGCGGCAATGACCTTCTTCGCCATCGCGCGCTTGCGCTGGTCGTTGACTGCGGCGACGGCCTCGACGATGCGAATCGGCGCGCCGAAGTCCTGCGCGGTCTTGATTAGCGCCAGCGTGTCCTTGGGGAAGCACGAACCGCCATAGCCGGGGCCGGCGTGGAGGAACTTCGAGCCGATGCGGTTATCGAGCCCGATGCCGCGCGACACGTCCTGGACGTTGGCGCCGACGGCTTCGCACAGGTCGGCGATTTCATTGATGAAGGTGATCTTGGTCGCAAGGAAGGCGTTGGCGGCGTATTTGATCAGCTCGGCGGTGCGGCGCGCGGTGAACAGCAGCGGCGACTGGTTGAGGAACAGCGGGCGATACAGCTCGGACATCACGCCGCGTGCGGCCTCGTCCTCGCTGCCGATGACGATACGGTCGGGGCGCTTGAAATCCTCGATCGCGGCGCCTTCGCGCAGGAATTCGGGGTTCGACACCACGGCGAACTGCGCCTTGGGGTTGGCTTCGCGCACAATCCGCTCGACTTCGTCGCCGGTGCCGACCGGCACCGTCGATTTGGTGACGATGACAGTATAGCCCTTCAGATGCTGGGCGATTTCGGCGGCGGCAGCGAACACATAGCTCAGGTCGGCGTGGCCATCGCCGCGGCGCGACGGCGTACCGACCGCGATGAACACGACTTCGGCGTCGGCCACGGCTTCGGCGAGGTCGGTGGTGAAACGCAGCCGCCCTGACTTGGCGTTGCCCGTTACCAGCTCGGCGAGGCCGGGTTCGAAGATCGGCATGACGCCCTGGTTGAGGCGCTCGATCTTCGACAGATCCTTGTCGACGCAGACCACGTCATGACCGAAATCCGCGAAGCAGGCACCCGACACCAGTCCGACGTAACCCGACCCGATCATTGCGACGCGCATTTGCAACCCTTTGTCAGCCAAATCCGCGTTGCCGTTAGCATGGCCGTTGCGGGCAAGGGAAGGCCGGCGCTACATAGAACATCGTGAATTTTGCGATAGCGAGCTTTCCCGGGGATCCGCCGATGCGTCTGGTGTTGTGTGCGTTGATGTTGATGCTGTCCGGCCCGGTGGTGGCGCAAGCTGTCGCAGCCACCACGCCCGCCCCGGCACCGGCCGCCGCCACAGCGGTGACGCCGGTGCAGACGGTCGACCTCGCCGCGACCTCGACAAGCTACACCAAAGCCGAAATCGCCGCCGCCGGCGAAGTCGCTTTTGGCCGCGCCTCGCCCGAAATGAACAAGATCCTCGCCAAGGTCTTCGACGAAATGGGCGAGCCGTCCGCCTATATCGACGGTCGCCAGGCCGGCGGGGCGTTCATCTTCGGCGCCAGCTACGGCAGCGGCAAGCTGTTCCACAAGGTCGAGGGCGCGCAGCCGGTATTCTGGACCGGGCCGTCGTTCGGGCTCGATGTCGGTGCCGACGGCGCGCAGGTGATGATGCTGGTCTACCACCTCCACGACACCAACGACATGTTCCGGCGCTTCGGCGCGGTGACCGGCCGCGCCTTTGCCGTCGGCGGGCTGAGCGCGCAATATCTGGTGCATGACGATGTCGTCGTGGTGCCGATTTCGCTCGGCGTCGGGCTGCGGCTCGGCGTCAACGCCGGCTGGCTCAACTTCACCCGCGAAAAGCGGCTGATCCCGTTCTGATATGACCCACATCGCGCAACTGACCGACCGCAGCGTGCTGGCATTGCAGGGGGCCGACGCGCGACCGTTCCTGCAGGACATGCTGACCAACGATGTCGACCAGCTTACGCCCGCTACCCCGCTCTGGGCGGCGCTGCTCAGCGCGCAGGGCAAGCCGCTTGCCGACATGCTGCTGTTTGAAGCTGTTGGAAGAAGTGGGGGGGGCGACGTCGTCTGGCTCGACGTCGCGGCAGACGCTGCGCCGGGGCTGGCGCGCAAGCTGGCCATGTACAAGTTGCGCCGCGATGTGAGCGTGACGCCGACCGACCTCAAGGTATTCGCCGCCTGGGATGGCGCGCATGACGCGGCCGCCGACCCGCGGCTGGCGGCACTAGGTTCCCGCTGGATCGCCGACGCCGCCCCCGTCAACGCCACACTCGCCGACTATGACGCGCACCGGCTGGCGCTCGGCGTGCCGGGCAGCGCCGACCTTCTGCTCGACAAGATGATGTGGCTGGAAACCAACGCCGCCGAACTCCACGGCGTCAGCTTCACCAAAGGCTGCTACGTCGGTCAGGAAAACACCGCGCGGATGCACCACCGCACCAAGCTGCGCAAACGCCTGCTGCCGGTGACCTTCGCCGGCGAACCCGGCGACGGCATCCTGCGCGCCGGCGACCGCGAGGCCGGTGAGTTGCGCAGCCACCGCGACGGCCATGGCATCGCCTATCTGCGGCTCGAGTTTGTCGAGGCGGGGGTGCCGCTGGCAATGAACGGCGGCCCGGTGACGGTGGAGTGGCCGGGGTATCTGGAAGTCGGCGGTTAAGAGCCTCCGGCGGGCAGGGGTGACCCCTGCACCCGATTTTGGGGTGCGCCACCCGAGCCCGCATGCCCTTGGACCAAACCTTACCCCGCTCATGCCCCACGCGAAGTCGAGGGACGCGCCCACCTGTCAGCGCGT
>CALMPZ010000182.1 GCA_937871645.1 uncultured Polymorphobacter sp. | reverse complement strand
CCAGTGCTGCTTGTCGCCCGTGAGCACGATGTCCCGCACGCCGGCGCTCACCGGAAACTTGGCATAGCTATTGACGTCGTCCGAAAAGAACGGGTCGGGCGGCGCCGGATACTGCCCCTGATACAGGATGCCGGTGTCGTCGAAGAATTTGACCAGCTTCGTCGATGGCGGCTTGAAGCTGATCAGGCTGAGTTGCGCCCAGTTCGGGGCATTGCCGCAACGCGCCGCATCGGGGCAGCGTTCGACCGTGGTGACGGCGTCGCTGCCGTCGAGGATCGCCGGCGCATTGCCCCATTCGTTACCGACATAGCGAATCGGTGCGCCGGTGCTGCCGTCGGCGGGCATGCGGATGGTGCCGCGATAGGCGACGCCGCCGCGAAAGCGCACGGTGTCGCCGGCGCGCAGCTGGGCCGAACCGGCGCTGCCGCTGGCCTCGCGGTCACCGGGGGCATGTTTCCAGGCCGATGCCGCGCTGGTGCCGGCCGCAGTGTCCGAACCGCCGACAAAATCGACATAATAGGTGGCAGCTGTGGCCTGGTCGCAGGCCGCGAGCAGCAGCAGAAATACCGCGCCCAGCGCGTGCAATCTGTTGCGCGGCGCTGTCATGCCGGTCGCACCGCGCGACGCTTCAGCCCGAGTGCTGGCTTTTCAATCAGATGCCACGACAGCGCCGCCAGCGGCAGCATGATGACGATGCCCCAGGCGATATTGGTGAACGGCGTCAGCCCGATACCGAGCGCGATCACTGCCTGCTGTGCCGGAAAGCCATAGATATAGATCCCGTAGCTATAGTCGGGCAGCCGGACACTGGCCGCCTTGAAGCGCGCCGATGAACAAAATGCTGCCACCAGCACAAGGTAGCTGAAAGTGACCTGTATCGCCATCGTCTTGATGACCCCGTCGGGCAGCAGCAACGCCGCGCCCGAAACGCCCAGCGCCAGCGGCCACGACAGCCACAGCCGGTCGCGCCACAGATAGACCAGCACGCCGAGGAAGAACGAGAATGCCAGCCGGCGCGGATTTTCGAGCACCGGGATGATATCGGCTGGCACCACGAGATGCACCACCGCAGCAATCACGAACAGCCCGGTCAGCAGTCGCGGCGTCAGCAGCAAGCCAACCGCGCCGACAAGCGCCAGCACGATATAGCAGCGCACTTCGTGCGGAATCGTCCACAGCGAGCCGTTGACGACATTGGCGAACTGATTGTCGTTGAAAATCCCCGGCAGGCGGAATTCCCCACCCCATAGCAAGGCGTTGCGCAGGACGAACCGGTGCGTCATCGGATCGGCGAGATACTGGCCGAGCGGTAACGTGCCGAACACCGCCCACAGCCCGAACACCATCACCGCGATCATCACCCACAAGCCCGGCAGCAGCCGCAGCCCGCGCGCCAGCGTGAAATCGACCGATCCGCGCTTGATCAGGCTGCCGGTAACCAGAAAACCACTCAGCGTGAAGAACAGGAAAACCGCCAGCCGCGACACCGGAAACCCGAACAGCCCGACGCTCGGGTCGAGCCCGGCCACCGGCTGCGTCAGGTCCCAGCCGTGCGAGAACATCACCGTCGAGGCCAGAACCCAGCGCATCGTGGTGAAAGCATTGGCGTCGGTCTTGAGATCACCGGGAACGAGCAAGCGACCAACAAACCTGCGGCTGGTCGTCTCAGGCCTTGCCGTCGCCATGAAGCTCTCCGCGTCGTTCAAATCCGCTCCGGTGCAATTTACCGGAACCTGCAATTGTTGGCATAGGCGGCAATGCCCCGCCGGTTCAAGTGACCATTGCGCCGTGCTGCACACACGCCGGCGGCATATTGGTGCAGACGCTGGTGCGGCCGATCGAGCCGCTGTTCGGTAGCTATGACGCGTTGCAGCCGGGGGCGTTCGTGTCGATGACCGCGGCGCTCAACCATAAACTTGCTGCATGGGCCGCCGACCGCTCGACTATCCTTGTCGATGTCGCCCGCGCCGCCATCGCCGACCGCCATCGGCGAACGCGACTTCTAT
>CALMPZ010000181.1 GCA_937871645.1 uncultured Polymorphobacter sp. | reverse complement strand
ATCGCAGCCGGCAATGCGCGCGTGCTCAGCGCCCGACTGTCGGACGCCAAATACTTCTGGGACGGCGATGTCGCCAAGGTGCGCGAGCACGGGTTGGAGGCCTTCACCCCCAAGCTGGCCGACATCGTCTTCCACGAAAAGCTCGGCACGGTCGCCGACAAGGTCGAACGCGTCGCCAAACTGGCAAGATGGCTCATCGAAAGCGGCGCCATCAATTCCTCTCCCCGGCGGGGAGAGGACGACTCGCCGCCGGCGAGCGAGGTGAGGGGGCTCCCAACCTCGAATGTTGAACCCCCTCACCCCGCCGCGCTGACGCGCGAGTCGCCCTCTCCCCACCGGGGCGAGGAAAGTTTGGCCGACATGGCCGAACGCGCCGCGCGCCTGTGCAAAGCCGACCTCACCACCGGCACCGTCGGTGAATTCCCCGAAGTCCAGGGCCTCGCCGGCGGCTATCTGGCGCGCGCCGCCGGCCTCCCCGACGCCGTCGCCGACGCCATCCGCGACCATTACAAGCCGGTCGGGCAGGGCGATGACGTACCGACCGCACCGGTGAGCGTGGCGGTAGCGCTGGCTGACAAGCTGGATACGCTGGTTGCGTTCTTTGGCATTGAAGAATTACCAACCGGCTCGAGGGATCCATTTGCGCTTCGTCGTGCTGCCCTATCTGCGATTGCGCTGCTGGTTAGTTCGAATCTTCGGGTGAAATTGGATCGACAGCTTCAGGAGCATCATTTGAGAGTGATGCAATCCCGCCTGAAGGATTTTTCTGCCGAAACCAAAGAGTTCTACGATAGGTACAAGGATTTTTCGACAAAGCAGCAACTTGATATTCACGCTCGGGAATTGCTTGCTCGTGATGACAGCCTTCTCAAGTTGAAGATGGTTCTTCCGTCCGTTCTATCGACGTCCGTAATTTCCTTCCTAGCCGACCGCCTCAAAGTCCAGCAACGCGAAGCCGGCGTCCGCCACGACCTGATCGATGCAGTCTTCGCGCTCGGCGGCGAAGACGACCTAGTGCGCTTGCTGGCGCGCGTCCACGCACTGCAAGCCTTTCTCGCTACGTCCGACGGCGCCAACCTGCTCGCCGGGGCCAAGCGCGCCGCGAATATCCTGCGGATCGAGGAAGCCAAGGATGGCGCCAAGACCGGCGATGTCGATGCCGCGCTGCTCGTCGAACCCGCCGAATCTGCACTGGCGGCGGCACTTTCGACCACATTGCCGGTTGTCGAAAAGTCGCTCGCCGAGGAGGATTTTTCCAAGGCAATGCAATCGCTTAGCGCATTGAGGGCGCCGGTCGATGCGTTCTTCGACGCCGTCATCGTCAACGCGCCTGATCCGGCGCTGCGCATCAACAGACTCAATCTTCTCAATCAGTTGCGCAAGTCTGTTCAAGCCGTGGCTGACTTCTCGAAGATCGAAGGCTAGGCTATACCCGTAAAGACTGACCAGATTCCTACAGCTCCCGAGGTCTCCGCACATGCCCACCACCACCGCCACGCAATGGGTTTACCGCTTCGGCGGCGGTGTGGCCGAAGGCGACCGCTCGGCGCGGGACCTGCTGGGTGGCAAGGGTGCCAACCTCGCCGAAATGGCGTCGATCGGCCTGCCGGTGCCGCCGGGCTTCACCATCTCGACCGAGATGTGCGCAGCTTACTATGATGCCGGCGAGAAGTTCCCCGCCAGCCTGCACGACCAGATAGCGTCTGGCCTCGCGCATATCGAAAAGACCGTCGGGGGCGTTGGCTTCGGGTCATCGACCGTGCCGCTGCTGGTGTCGGTGCGTTCGGGTGCGCGCGTATCGATGCCGGGCATGATGGACACGGTGCTCAACCTTGGCCTCAACGATGATACCGTCGTCGGACTGGCGACCGCGTCGGGCGACGCGCGCTTTGCCTGGGACAGCTACCGCCGCTTCATCCAGATGTATGCCGACGTCGTGCTCGGCATCGACCATTATCTGTTCGAGGACGCGCTCGAAATTCTCAAGGAAGACCGCGGCGTCACGCTCGACACCGAACTCACTGCCGAGGATTTGCAGGGGCTGGTCGCCAGCTACAAGGCCAAGGTCGAGGCCGAACTCGGCCACCCGTTCCCGCAGAACCCGCACGACCAGCTATGGGGCGCGATCGGTGCGGTGTTCGGGTCATGGCGCAGCGAGCGCGCCAAGGTCTATCGCCGCCTCAACGACATTCCCGATGACTGGGGCACCGCGGTCAGCGTGCAGGCGATGGTGTTCGGCAACATGGGCGAAACCTCGGCGACCGGTGTGGCGTTCACCCGCGACCCGTCGACCGGCACGCGCGCCTATTACGGCGAGTATCTGATCAACGCGCAGGGCGAGGACGTCGTCGCCGGCATCCGCACCCCGCAGTATTTGACGCTCGACGCGCGCACCAGGGCGGGCGCCAAGGCGGCATCGATGGAAGAGGCGATGCCGGTGGTGTTCGGCGAGCTCGCGGCGGTGTTCGACCGGCTCGAGGCGCACTACCGCGACATGCAGGACATCGAATTCACCGTCCAGCAGGGCAAGCTGTGGATGCTGCAGACGCGGTCGGGCAAGCGCACCGCGAAAGCCGCACTCAAGATTGCCGTCGACATGGTCGATGAAGGGCTGATCAGCAGTGACGACGCCGTGCTGCGCGTCGATGCCCAGGCGCTCGACCAGCTGCTGCACCCGACGCTCGACCCGATGGCCAAGCGCGACGTGCTGACGCGCGGCTTGCCGGCGTCGCCGGGTGCAGCGAGCGGCGTCGTGGCGTTCGACAGCGACACCGCCGAGCGCCGCGCCGCATTGGGTGAGGACGTCATCCTGGTGCGCATCGAAACCAGCCCCGAAGACATTCACGGCATGGTCGCGGCGCGCGGTATCCTGACCGCCCGCGGCGGCATGACCAGCCACGCCGCAGTGGTAGCGCGCGGCATGGGGCGGCCGTGCGTTTCGGGCGCCGGTGGTCTCGCCATCGACATGAAGACGCGCACCTTGCGCTGCCTGGGGCGCGAAGTCCGCGAAGGCGATGTCATCACCATCGACGGCGCCAGCGGCGAAGTCATGCTGGGCGCCGTCGCCACCATCGAACCCGAATTGTCGGGCGATTTCGGCCGGTTGATGGAATGGGCCGATGTCCACCGCCGCATGACGGTGCGCGCCAATGCCGAAACCCCGCACGACTGCCGCACCGCGCGCAGCTTCGGCGCCGAAGGCATCGGGTTGTGCCGCACCGAACACATGTTCTTCGATGCCAGCCGCATCACCGCGGTGCGCCAGATGATCCTTGCCGAGGACGCCGCAGGCCGCAACCTCGCGCTTGCCAAGCTGCTGCCCGAACAGCGCAGCGACTTTGCCGCGATCTTCGAAATCATGGCGGGGCTGCCGGTCACCATCCGCTTGCTCGATCCACCGCTGCATGAATTCCTGCCGCATGCCGACGGCGAGTTCGACGAAGTCGCGCGCGCCACCGGTATCAACGTTGATATCCTGCGCCGCCGCGCCGCCGAACTGCATGAATTCAACCCGATGCTCGGCCATCGCGGCTGCCGGCTCGGCATCACGTACCCTGAAATCTACACGATGCAGGCGCGCGCCATTTTCGAAGCCGCCGTCGATGTCGCCAAGCGCAGCGGCGCCGCCGTCGTGCCCGAAATCATGATCCCGCTGGTCGCGACGCCGCGCGAACTTGAAATCACCAAGGCGCTGGTCGACGGCGCCGCCGAAGCCGTGTTCGCGGAAACCGGCATGCGGCTGACCTACCTCGTCGGCACGATGATCGAGCTGCCGCGCGCCGCCCTGCGCGCCGGTGAAATCGCCACCCATGCGCAGTTCTTCAGCTTCGGCACCAACGACCTGACGCAAACCGCGCTCGGCATCAGCCGCGACGACGCTGGCCGCTTCCTTGGTGCCTATGTCGACCAGGGCATCTACCCGCGCGACCCGTTCGTCTCGATCGATGTCGAAGGCGTCGGTGAACTCATTGAAATCGCCGCCAAGCGCGGCCGCGCCACCCGCGCCGACATCAAGCTCGGCATCTGTGGCGAACATGGCGGCGACCCGGCGAGCATCGCGTTCTGCGAAAGCGTCGGCCTCGATTACGTCAGCTGCTCGCCGTACCGCGTGCCGATTGCGCGGCTGGCGGCAGCGCAGGCGGCGCTGCGGGCGCGGGGGTAGGCAAAGGGCCTCCGGCGGGCAGGGGTGACCCCTGCACCCGATTGAAGTGTGTTACCATCATCAAGTTGCGCTTCCCCAGCGCAAGCTGGGGTCCATCCTGGCCACGCGCGCGCCGGTTGCGGCGATGGACCCCAGCTTTCGCTGGGGAGGCGCCAAATAGGAAGGGGTGCGCTAACGACAGGCGCTGGCCAAGCCTATTCGCCCAACTTCCCGAAGCGCGTCTCATATTCGGTAATGCGGCCTTCGTGGAGCAGCTTGGCCTGTTCGACCAGGCGGTCGCGGGTGATGCGGCCCTGGAACGGCCCAAGCTGCGAGTCGATGACCGCGACGTCGGCGCCGGTCCAGCCGGCGATCTGGCGCAGGCTGTCGATACCCAGGTCGCGCAGCTTGGCGGCGAACTTGTCGCCGACGCCCTTGAGGTTCGACAGGTCGTGGCTTTCGGTGACGACTTCGGGCGCTGCTGCTTCGATTGCCGCGGCGGCGGGCGTGGCTGACAGCCGCTTGGTTTCGGCGCGCTTCAGACGGTCGACTTCGTCCGAGAGCGGGCGGATTTGCGCGCGCGCCATGTCGAGGTCGGTGAGCAGCCGGTTGCGCTCGGCGGTGACTGCGTCGCGCTCGCCCTCGATACGGCCGATTTCCTTTTGCAGCGTGATGATGCGGCGGCGTGACGCGCCACGCATGATCAGCATGACGACGACCAGCACGACGGCCAGCCCGGCGAGCATCATCAGCGCCATGTTCGGATCATAGGTCGTGGTCATCGGGGCCTCGTCATTGTTGCGCAGTTTGCGCGATGTTTGGCACCATGCCGGCGCCGGTGGCAAGGGTGCATCGCGCCATGCCGTTGCCGACGGTCGTCCAAGCGTTTAGGGCAAGCCGCATGCACATGCTTGCCGCTGCCCCAACCGAACTTTCGCGTCGTGACCGCATATTGGCATTTGCCGCTGCCATGCTGGTGCTGTTGCTGTCGGCGCTCGATCAGACCATTGTTGCCACCGCCATGCCGCGCATTGTCGCTGATCTGTCTGGGCTTGAACGCATCGCCTGGGTCGGGACGGCGTATCTGCTGACCTCGACCGTCGTGGTGCCGATTTACGGAAAGCTCGGCGACCTTTACGGCCGTCGCGCCATCCTGATATTCGGCGTCATCGTCTTCCTGATCGGCTCGGCGCTGTGCGGGCTGGCGGGCGAGTTCGGGACGCTGCCGCTGCTCGGCGACGGCATGAACCAGCTGATCATCTTTCGCGCGCTGCAGGGCATCGGTGGCGGCGCATTGGCGACGGGTGCATTTGCCACCGTTGCCGACCTGGTCCCGCCGGCCGAGCGTGGCCGTTACACCGGGCTGTTCGGCGCGGTGTTCGGGTTGGCGAGCGTGCTCGGGCCGCTGGTCGGCGGGCTGCTCACCGACCATGCCAGTATGACCATCGCCGGGCATTATGTCAGCGGCTGGCGCTTCGTGTTCTACGTCAACCTGCCGCTCGGCGCGGTGGCGCTCTATGTGCTGGCAACGCATCTCCCGCACATCGGCGTGCGCCGCGCCGGCCGCATCGACTGGCTCGGCAGTGTGCTGATACTGGTGGCGTTCGTGCCGTTGCTGCTGGCACTCAGCTGGGGCGGGCATCGCTTTGCCTGGGACTCGCCGATGCTGCTGGCGATGTTCGGTGCCGCGATCGCCGGGCTGGTGGCGCTATACTTTGCCGAACGCGGCAACCCCGACGCGGTCATCCCGATCGACCTGTTTTCGAACCGCGTGTTCGCGCGCGGCAACGCGGCGCTGTTCCTGATCAACATGGCGTTCATGGGCATCGTCATGTTCTACCCGCTGTATCTGCAGGTGGTGAAGGGCGTGGCGGCGACGACCAGCGGCTTCGCGATGCTGCCGATGATGGGCGGGATTCTGGTCGCCAGCATGATCGGCGGGCGCCTGTCGTCGCGCTATCAGGTCTACAAGCCGATCCTGGTGGGCGGCAGCGTGCTGATGCTGATCGGCGTCGGGCTGCTGCTGACGGTCGACCGCGATACGCCGCTGTCGACTTTGGGCTGGTTCATGGCAGTGCTCGGGCTCGGCATGGGGCCGGCGCAGGGCATGTACACGCTGGCAATCCAGAGCACGGTGGCACCGGCACGGACCGGTGTCGCCACCGCCTCGGCGCAGTTCTTCCGGCAGATTGGCTCGACCGTCGGCGTCGCGCTGTTCGGCGCGCTGCTGACCAACAGCCTGACCGCCGACTTGCCGATGCGCGTCCCCGAAATCGCGCCGATCGTGGCGCAGGGCAGCAGCGCCGAGCCTGTCGATATCAGCCGCGCCCAAACGCTGGCGATGGATGAAAAGGTGTTGCGCAGCGAAATGGCGGCACAGGGGCGCGGTGACGACGCCACGGTGGCACGCGTCAAGGACGAGTTGCGCGACAGCTTTGCCGCGGCGATTCTGGCGCTGTTCCGCGTCAGTGCCGGGCTGATGGCACTGGCGTTTCTGGTGACACTGACGGTGCCGGGACTGAAGCTGCGCGGCCGGCAGTTGCCGACGCCACCCGCCGACGACGCCTAGGCGGCCTGCGCGACAGCTTCGAGCAAATTGGCCGGGTAGGGCGCGTCGTAGGGCGCGACGCCAAGCTGCACACGCACCTCGGCGACGGGCAAGTTCCAAAGTGTTTCCCACGGTGCGTCGAGCAATTGCGGTGTCCGCCGGCCATGGCGCCAGCCGCGCAGCACGACATCGAGCATCAGTTCGAGGCCTCCGGGTGTCTGTGAGCCCGCGGCGGTCGCCATGACGAACGCCAGGAACATCGACGAATAGCCATGGCCGAACTGGCCCATCTGGAACCCGGAAATGGCGATTTCGTGCAGCGAGGTCAGCGCATAGCCGCCGGTCAGGTGCAACAGGTCGTGGAGCTGCAGGATGCGCGCATTGAGATAGCCGAGCGGGTGCGGCAGCTCGGCGAGACCAAGGGTATCGCGGTCGAGCACTTCGAGATCGAAGCCGTTATCGACAATCTGCCGGTAGAAATCATGGCCGAGCGACCCGGCCGGACACGCCGCCAGCGCCGCCATGGTGAAGCGGTCGGGGAAGCCGGTGGCTGCCGCAGCTGGCACGCCGGGATAGGCGAGGCAGGCGGCGCCGGCGCGGGCGGCAAAGTCTGCGGGCAATTGCGCCCCGAGCTGCGCCGTCCGCTCCGTGACGCCGAGTGCGCCAATGGCGCCGCCAACGGGACCAACCGCCGCATCGACCAGCGCCCAGAAGTCGGGCCACAGCGCGGCAGGTGGCGCGGCATCGGGGTAGG
>CALMPZ010000180.1 GCA_937871645.1 uncultured Polymorphobacter sp. | reverse complement strand
CGAGCTGGTCGGCCAGCCGCAGCGCCTCGACGCTGCCGATGCCGGCCTGCCAGCGCCGGATCAGCCGCGTCAGCAGCAAGCGCCGGCGAATCGGGTCAATCGGCGGCAGCAGGCTGGTTTCGAGTCCGGCGACCATGTCGAGAGCATCATCGACATCGATGTCACCGAGCGGCGTCATTCGCGGCAGCAACAGACCGCCATCGGCACAGCGCACGAACGCGTCGGTCAACGCCCGAACGGCACGGCGGCTGGGCAGCAGGATCTGCGCACGCGCCAGGACCAGCGGATCGCCGCCAGCGCGGTCGATCAGCCCCTTGGCCAGTGCATCGGCAAACGCCGCTTCGGGCGCGATTGTATAGACGCTGGGGCGGGTTGCCGCGCTCAAACTGTCGCCAGCAGCGTTTCGGTTGCCGCGACCGCCGGCGGTGTGCCGACATCCGCCCACAGCCCGGCATGCGTCACGCCGAACAGGCGGTCCGCCGCCATCGCCTTGTCCCACAATAGCCGGAAACCAAAGGGGCCTGCCGGCGCGCCGTCGAACAGGTGGCGCGCGACGATCATCACCCCGGTATAGACGAACGGCGCCATGCGGCCGTCACGGCGCCAGCGCAGCCGGCCGGCGGGGTCCATGTGGAAATCGCCGCGGCCGCTGTGGCTCGACGCACGCGCCAGCGGCACCAGCAGCAGCAGCGCATCCATGGCGTCGGGGTTCCAGTGCTGCGCGAGCAATTGCAGCGACGGCACCACGCCATCGACCCAGAGATTGTCGCTGTTGACGACGAAGAAATGGTCGCCGTCGATCAGCGGTAGCGCCTTGGTGACGCCGCCGCCGGTTTCGAGCAGCTCGGCACGCTCGTCCGAAATCGCGATTTCGAGGCCCTGGTCGCGGCCACCCAGATGTGCCTCAACCTGATCGGCAAGGTAGTGGACGTTGACCACCGCCTTTTGCACGCCGGCAGCGCGCAGATGGTCGAGCGTGCGGTCAAGCATCGTACGCCCGCCGACTTCAACCAGCGGCTTGGGGCGCAGCGCCGTCAGCGGCCGCATGCGCTTGCCGAGCCCGGCTGCCAGCACCATTGCGGTCGAGGGGAAGTCGGTCATGGCAGCGCCTCGAACTGCTGGCGCGTGGCAGCCGGGACATGCGTGACAAACCAATCGGCGACCGGTGCCAGCGCCGGGTGCGCGAGGTTGCGATCGAGATAGCCCCAGACGCGCGGGTTGAAGCGCGGATAGGCCGGCTTGTTGTCGCGCATCCACAACCGGGTGAAGACGCCGAGGATCTTGGTGTTGCGCTGCGCGCCAAGGATTTCATAGGCGCTGCGGAATGCCGCTGCATCGCCAATGCCTGCGGCTGCGACATAGCGGTCGAGCATTGCGGCTTCGAGCGCCGGCGCGACATCGCGGCGCGCATCCTGCAGCAGCGAGACAAGGTCGTACGCCGGATGCCCGGCAAGCGCGTCCTGATAATCGAGCAGTCCGAGCCCACGCAGGCCGGGCCGGTCGAGCAGCATCAGATTGTCGGCGTGATAGTCACGCAACGTCAGCACAGGCTTCGCCCGGGTTTCGGAGAGGATTTGCGGAAACACCGCGTCCCATGCGGCGTCATAGCCCGGCGCCTCGGCATGGCCAGCGGCAGGCAGATACCATTCGGGGAACAGCCTCACTTCGCGCCGCAGTTCGGATTCGCCGTAGGGCGCGATTGCCGGCGCCGGGTGGCGGTGCAGTTCGGCGAGCACGTCGATCGCCGCGCCGTAGATTTCAGCCTCACGCGCCGGCGTTTCAGCGAGCAGCGGATTGACGCGCGCATCGCCGAAATCCTCGAGCAGGATCAAGCCTTGGTCAAGGTCGCTCGCCAGCGGTTGCGGCGCCGAAAAGCCCAGCGAATCGAGGTGCGCACCGATGGCGAGGAACGGCCGGCTGTCTTCCTTGTCGGGCGGCGCATCCATCAGCACGGCGCGGCGGTCACCGTCCACCACGCGGAAATAGCGCCGGAACGACGCATCGCCGGCAAGCGGCAGAATCTGCGCGCCGGCCCAGCCATTGGCAGCCAGAAAAGCGGGAGCAGACGCGGGTGGAATCATGCTGGTTTTAGTCATTTGGGGGGCCATCGCCCCTCCCATGAAGCAGGCACCGAAACTGTCAAGCGCCGTGTCGCATCACCGCTGCCGTCGATGCGGATCTTCAGTGCATCGTGCGGCAGCAAATGGCCCAACCGTTCGGGCCATTCGAGCAGCGTCACCTGATCGTCATAGGCTTCGTCCAGCCCCAGTGCTGCCGTTTCCTCGGGGCTGTCGAGCCGGTACAGATCGACATGCCAAACCGGGGGCAGCGTGTCATAGGGCTGGACCAGCGTAAACGTCGGGCTCGGCACATCGCCCTGATAGCCCAGCCCGCGCAGGAAGCCGCGCGCAAAGCAGGATTTCCCGGCGCCGAGTTCGCCTGACAAGGCAATGATGTCGCCAACCCGCGCCTGTCCCGCCACGCGCGCGGCAAAGTCGGCAAGCGCCTCGGGGGAGTTGAAATGCACGGCGCCCATCTGCAACAATGTGTGTGCGCCACGCCAGAGGAAACGATGGAACGGCGCAATTGCCGCGCCAAAAATTTTCGCTTGAACAGACATGTGGGTTCCATCGGGGCCATAAGCCGCTACCAACTGACGCCGGACATAGAATCCTTGGGAGCCATCAATGCAGTTTGACGACGTAATCCTCGGCCGCCGCAGTATCCGCGGCTACAAGCCCGAACCGGTGCCGCGCGCGCTAATCAAGGAAATCATCAACTTGGCGATGCGCGCACCGTCGTCGATGAACACCCAGCCGTGGAATTTCTACATCATCACCGGCGAGCCGCTGGCGCGCATCCGTGCCGGCAATACCGAGCGGACGCTGGCGGGCGTGCCGCAATCGCGTGAATTCCGCACCGGCCAGGCATTTGCCGGCGCGCATCGCGACCGTCAGGTCGGTGTCGCCAAGCAGCTGTTTTCGGCGATGGGCATCGAGCGCGACGATAAGGACGCGCGGCAGGACTGGGTGCTGCGCGGGTTCCGCCAGTTCGACGCACCGGTGTGCGTGATCATCACCTATGACCGCGTGCTGGATGGCAGCGACGATACGCCGTTCGATTGCGGTGCGGTGGCGACGGCGCTGGTCAATGCGGCGTGGTCGCGCGGGCTGGGTGCGGTCATCAACAGCCAGGGTATCATGCAGTCCCCGGTGGTGCGCGAGCACGCCGGCATCGCTGACGACCAGATCATCATGAAGAGCATTGCGCTCGGCTGGCCGGACGAAAGCTTCCCGGCCAATGCGGTCTATTCGGAACGCAAGTCGGTCGATGAAGCTGCAAACTTCGTCGGTTTCGACGACTAGAATCAGCAAGGCCCCCCGGTTTGCACCGGGGGACCTTCGAAGTGCTTAGTAGCGGTAGTGGTCGGGCTTGAACGGGCCGGTCTGCGCGACGCCGATGTAACCCGCCTGCTTGTCGGTCAGCTTGGTCAGCTTGACGCCGAGCTTCTCGAGGTGAAGCATCGCGACCTTCTCGTCGAGGTGCTTGGGCAGCACATAGACCTGGTTCTGATACTGCTCCGACTTGGTCCACAGTTCGATCTGCGCCAGCACCTGGTTGGTGAAGCTGGCGGACATGACGAACGACGGGTGGCCGGTGGCGCAACCGAGGTTCACCAGGCGGCCCTTGGCGAGCACGATGATCTGGTTGCCTTCAGGGAACTCGACGATGTCGGTGCCCGGTTTGACTTCGGTCCACTTGTAGTTCGACAGCGCGGCGATCTGGATCTCGCTGTCGAAGTGACCGATGTTGCAGACGATCGCGTTCGACTTCATCGCCTTCATGTGCTCGGCGGTGATGACATCGGCGTTGCCGGTGGCGGTGCAGAAGATGTCGGCGCGCTTGACGGCGTCTTCCATCGTCACGACTTCAAAGCCTTCCATCGCCGCCTGCAGCGCGCAGATCGGATCGATTTCGGTGACCATGACGCGTGCGCCGCCGTTGCGCAGCGACTGTGCCGAACCCTTGCCGACATCGCCGAAGCCGGCGACGCAGGCGACTTTGCCGGCCAGCATGACGTCGGTGGCGCGACGGATGGCGTCGACCAGCGATTCCTTGCAGCCGTAGAGGTTGTCGAACTTCGACTTGGTGACGCTGTCGTTGACGTTGATTGCCGGGAACGGCAGCTTGCCGTCCTTGGCGATCTGATACAGGCGGTGAACGCCGGTGGTGGTTTCTTCCGACACGCCCTTGATGTGCGCGACCGACATGGTGA
>CALMPZ010000179.1 GCA_937871645.1 uncultured Polymorphobacter sp. | reverse complement strand
CATAGGTCACCTGCGCCCGCCCGCCGACATAGGTCAGGTTCTTCTGGATGCCGCGGCGGTCCTGGCACAGCTTGAGGATGCTGCCGAGGTATTCGTCGGGGGTGAAGATCGTCGCCTCGATCCACGGCTCCTCGATCAGCTCGATGGTGCTCGGGTCGGGCATGTCCGATGGGTTGTGCAGTTCGATTTCGCGACCATCACGCAACAACATCTTGTAAACCACGGACGGCGCAGTGGTAATCAGGTCGAGGTCATACTCGCGGGTCAGCCGCTCCTGGATGATTTCCAGGTGCAGCAGTCCCAAGAAGCCGCAGCGGAAGCCGAAGCCCAATGCCGCGCTGCTTTCGGTTTCGAAGCTGAAGCTGGCGTCGTTGAGGCGCAGCCGCCCGAGCGAATCGCGCAGCTTCTCAAAATCGGCGGCGTCGACCGGGAACAGCCCGCAGAACACCACCGGCTGGACTTCCTTGAACCCCGGCAGCGCGTTTGCGGTCGGCTTCTTGGCGTCGGTGATGGTGTCGCCGACGTTGGTCTGCGCGACTTCCTTGATCTGTGCGGTGATGAAGCCGATTTCGCCTGGGCCCAACGCGTCGATGACTTCGATCTTCGGGCGGAACACGCCGACGCGGTCGACCAGATGCTTGGTGCCGGCCGCCATCATCATGATTTCCTGGCCCTTGACGAGCTTGCCGTTGATGACACGGACCAGAATGACCACGCCGAGATAGGGGTCGTACCATGAATCGACCAGCATCGCCTTTAATGGCGCGCTCGCATCTCCCTTGGGCGGCGGGATGAACTTGACGATGGCTTCGAGCACGTCGCCGATGCCCAGCCCGGTCTTGGCGCTGGTCATCACCGCATCGTCGGTCGAAATGCCGATGACGTCCTCGATCTGTGCCTTGACCCGTTCGGGTTCGGCGGCGGGCAGGTCGACCTTGTTGATGACGGGCACGATGACATGGTCGTGTTCGATCGACTGATAGACGTTGGCCAGCGTTTGCGCCTCGACGCCCTGCGCGGCGTCAACGACGAGCAGCGCACCCTCGCACGCGGCCAGTGACCGCGACACTTCATAGGCGAAATCGACGTGACCCGGCGTGTCCATCAGGTTGAGAACATAGACTTTCCCGTCGCTGGCCTTGTAATCGAGCCGCACCGTCTGCGACTTGATGGTGATGCCGCGTTCCTTCTCGATGTCCATGTTGTCGAGCACCTGCTCGGACATTTCGCGCGCGGTCAGGCCGCCGGTCTGCTGGATCAGCCGGTCGGCGAGCGTCGATTTGCCGTGATCGATGTGCGCGATGATCGAAAAATTGCGGATTTGGGAGAGCGATGCGGTCATGCGCGTCCCTGTAGCAGAGCGCGGCTGGCAAGCAAATGCGCGCACCCGATACCGTATGGCAGCTTGACGCGGAGGCGCGCTGCATAGCAGTCTGCGGCATCATCGCCCAACGAAGGAACCCGACCCATGCGCCTGCTGCCCCTCGTCGCCACCACGTTGATGCTTGCACTCGGCAGCGCCGCCGTCGCCCAGGTGCCACCCGCCAAGGTGATGGAAGCGCGCGAAGCCAATTTCAAGCAAATCGGCAAGGCTTTCAAGGCGATCCGCGACCAGTACAGCAGCGGCAAGCCCGACGCCGCGGTCATCCAGAAGAATGCTGCGGTCATCGCCAACCTTGCGCCGCAGATCACCAGCTGGTTCCCCGCCGGTACCGGTCCGTCAGCCGGCAAGACCGAGGCGCTGCCGGCAATCTGGGAACGGCCCGCCGACTTCAAGGCCGCCGCCAACCGGCTGGTCACCGAATCCGCCAAGCTCAAGACGCTCGCCGACGCCGGCGACCTCGCCGGCGCCGGCGCACAGGTCAAGGCGGTTGGTGCCTCGTGCGGCGGCTGCCACGACAATTTCAAGAAGAAGGACGACTGACCCCCACTGGCCGACCAGCGTCCCGGCGCGGCAGCTTGACGCCGTCGCGCCGGGCAACGCACAGTCTTCCAAATCAATGAGCGCCTGACCAATAGGGCGCCAAAACCATCGGGGAGGGGGCATTGCTCCAGATTGCAGTTATCGGCGCCGGGCCGGCGGGCTATTACACCGCCGAAGCGCTCGCCAAAACGCTGGGCGAGGTCAAGGTCGACATCATCGACCGGCTGCCCACGCCGTTCGGACTGATCCGCGCCGGCGTTGCCCCCGACCACCAGTCGATCAAGGCGGTCACCAAGCGCTATGAGGCGACCGCTGCGAGCGAGGGCGTCGGCTTCATCGGCAATCTGCAGATCGGCACCGATGTCAGCATCGACGAGTTGCGCGAGCTTTATGACGCGGTCGTGCTCGCCACCGGCGCGCCGCACGACCGGCCACTTGGCATCCCCGGCGAGGATTTGCCCGGCGTGCTCGGCTCGGGAGCGTTCGTCGGCTGGTACAACGGCCACCCCGATTTCGCCGACCTTGACGTCAAGCTGGCGCATTGCGGTGTTGCGGTCATCGGCAACGGCAATGTCGCGATCGACGTGGCGCGCATCATTGCCAAGACCCCCGAAGAACTTGGCAGTTCGGACATCGTCGCGCATGCTTCGGCGGAGTTGCTCAACTCTGCAGTGTGCGACATCCACATCATCGGCCGGCGCGGCCCGCACCAGGCGAGCTTCACGCCCAAGGAAATGGGCGAGCTCGGCCAGCTCGAGCGCGCACAGCCGTTCGTGGCGCCCGCCGATCTGCCGCCCGAGGCCGAAGACGCCGAACTCGAACCCGGATTGCGCAAGACCGTCAGCCATTTGCGTGCCTTTGCCGCCAAGCCGAAGGAAGGCAAGCCGGTCGCCATCCACTTTGATTTTTTCTACCGGCCGGTCGCCATCGAAGGCGACGGCAAGGTCGAACGGCTGATTGTCGAACGCACCAAACTCGACGGCGGACGCGCCGCCGGCACCGGCGAACTTCGCACCATCGACTGCGGACTGGTGGTGTCGTGCATTGGTTACCAGACGCCGAGCATTCCGGGCGTGCCGCACGATGACAGTGCCGGCCGCTTCGCCAGCGACAATGGCCGCATCGCGCCGGGGCTCTACGCTGTCGGTTGGGCGCAGCACGGCCCGACCGGCACCATCGGCACCAACCGCCCCGATGCCTTTGCGATTGCCGAAATGATCGCCGCCGACAGTGGCGGCAAGGGCTCAGACCGCGCCGGCCGTGCCGGGCTCGATGCGCTGATCGCCGCGCGCGACATCCACGTCACCAGCTTTGAAGACTGGCGCGCCATCGACAATGCCGAAATGGCGCGCGCCCGTGCCGGTGCACCGCGCGAAAAGTTCGTGCGGCGCCACGAGATGCTGGCTGTTCCAAAGGGTTAGCGCGTCTGGCTGACAGAGCCGCCGGACGCGACTGTCACAATCAGTTCACAAATCCGTAACTTGGCGGTCGCACGACGTCTGCGATGTCAGTCCGCAAATGCGCCGCGTATCGGCGATTTGCGGAGATGCAAGATGTCGGTTCAAAGCGGCGTTGCCGAACTGTTCGCGACGCCGATGCTGGTGACCAACCTGCCCGATGCCGCGGTACTCAACCCGCAATTGCGCACCCTCATTCTGGCGCGGCGCGCCACGCATCCCGGCCTCGCGCATTCGAACATCAACGGCTGGCATTCCGAAACCGATCTGGCCGATTGGGGCGGCGCGCCGGCGCGCCGCCTTGCCAGCGCGCTCGGCGAAATGGCGATGCGTCACACGCGCGACCTTGCCAGCCCCGGTGCGCCGCGGTTCTCGTGGCAACCCAAAATGTGGGCGAACGTCTCCGAATCGGGCGCTGCCAATGCCGCACACGCGCATCCCGGCGCCTATTGGTCGGGGGTCTATTATGTCGACGATGGCGGCTGCGGTGCCGATCCGGCGCTCGGCGGCGAACTATGCCTGATCGATCCGCGCTATCCGCTTGTCCAGCAAGCCGCGCCCGACCTCGCCTATTGCGGCGCCGACGGCAAGCCGCTGCGTGCCGAAGCCATCATCCGGCCCAAGCCGGGGATGCTGGTCGCCTTTCCGTCGTGGCTGCAACATTCGGTCCGGCCCTATCGCGGCACCGGCACGCGCATTTCGATCGCTATCAATCTGAGCGTTGCCCCGCACGGCCGCGCTGGCCAATGAACCCTGCGGCCTAGAGTCCGTTCACAAACGCCTCCAGTGCCGCGTTGGTTTCGGCGGGGGCTTCCTGTTGCACCCAATGGCCGATGCCCTCGATCAGCGTCGTGCCGCGGAAATCGTCGCAAGCTGCACCGGCGCTGGCATAGAGATCGACGCCGGGAATGAAGTGGCGGACCGGATCGCGCGTGCCGGCGATGAACGCCGCGGGCTGGGTGATGTGGCGGCCGAGGACCGGACCGCGTTCCTCGAAATCAAGGTCTTGCGCGCGGTAGCGGTTGAACGGCCCGCGCCAGCCGCCGGCCTTGAACGCAGCCTCGTAAACCGCAAGATCGGCGCGAGTCATCCAGGCGGGGTAGGGGTCGGGCACGGTCAGCCCGGTGAGGAACTTGCTGCCTTCGGGGCGGTCGTTGATCAGCGCTGACTCGGT
>CALMPZ010000178.1 GCA_937871645.1 uncultured Polymorphobacter sp. | reverse complement strand
GGTGCCGCCGCCGATGTCGACGACCATGCTGCCGATGGGTTCGGTGACCGGCATGCCGGCGCCGATCGCGGCCGCCATCGGTTCCTCGATCAGATAGACTTGGCTCGCGCCGGCGTTGTTGGCGGCGTCGCGGATGGCGCGTCGTTCGACCGAGGTCGAGCCCGACGGCACGCAGATGACGATTTCGGGGAAGCGCGGGAAACGGCTGGTGTGCACCTTGCGGATGAAATAGTTGATCATCTGCTCGGCGACATAGATGTCGGCGATGACGCCGTCGCGCAACGGGCGGATGGCTTCGAGGTTGCCCGGCGTCTTGCCCATCATCATCTTGGCTTCGTTGCCGACCGCCTTGACGGTCTTGCGGCCGTTAATCGTCTCGATGGCGACAACCGAGGGTTCGTTGAGCACGATGCCGCGACCGCGCACATAAACCAGTGTGTTGGCGGTGCCGAGGTCGATCGCCATGTCCTGGCTCAGGAACGAGAACATTCTGCTGAAAAGCGACATTTACGCAAAAATTCCGAAAGTGGGAGATACTCCTTTGCGTGTAGGCGCTCAAAGGCACGAATTGCAAGGTGGATACGCATCTATTGCGACTCCTTATGCGTTCGACGGTTCGTCGCTTTTGCCGCATGACGCGGCGCATGACGTAGCCGGGCGAACGCGCTAAAGCGTGGCGATGCCGATCCGCCGCCTGCCCGACCATCTCGTAAACCAGATCGCTGCCGGCGAGGTGGTCGAGCGCCCGGCCAGCGCGCTCAAGGAGCTCGTCGAAAACGCGCTCGATGCGGGTGCGACGCGCATAGCCATCGACCTGTCGGCGGGCGGGGTCGAACATCTGTCGGTCAACGACAATGGCTGCGGCATGTCGGCTGCCGAACTGCGGCTGGCGGTCGAACGTCATGCCACGTCGAAACTGCCCGACGAGGATTTGAGCGCGATTGCGACGATGGGCTTTCGCGGCGAGGCGCTGCCGTCGATTGCCTCGGTCGCGCGGCTGTCGCTCGCCAGTCGCACCGCCGGCGGCGAGGGCTGGGAGTTGGTGATCGACAACAGCCACGTCGTCGCCGATGGCCCGGCGGCGCAGATGGCGGGGACGCGCGTTGCCGTCGACGGGCTGTTCGCGCAGGTGCCGGCGCGGCGCAAATTCCTGAAGTCCGAACGCTCGGAGTTCGCGGCGTGCGTCGATGTCGTGCGGCGGCTGGCGATGGCGCGCCCCGACGTGGCGTTCGAGCTGCGCCATGATGGCCGGCGTTTGCTCGGGGTCGAGGCGCAGGGCGATTTGCTCGCCGGCGGATTGGCGGCACGGCTTGCGGCACTGCTCGGTGCCGACTTCGCCGACAATGCGGTGCCGATCGACTTCGAACGCGAGGGGCTCAAGCTCGGCGGCTTGGCGGGTTTGCCGACCTACAATCGCGGCATCAGCGATTTGCAGTTCCTGTTCGTCAACCGCCGGCCGGTCAAGGACCGCTTGCTCGTCGGCGCGGTGCGCGGTGCCTATCAGGATCTGCTGGCGCGCGAGCGCCACCCGGTGGTGGCGTTGTTCCTCGACGTGCCCAACGATTTCGTCGACGTCAACGTCCACCCCGCCAAGACCGAAGTGCGCTTTCGTGACGCCGGACTGGTGCGCGGCATGATCGTTTCGGGCTTGCGTCGCGCGCTCGACACCGCCGGTCACCGCGCTTCGACGACGGCCTCTGCGGCGGCACTCGGCGCTTTTCAGCCCGGCGAGCTCGCCTCGCCAAGCTTCTTCTCCCCTCCCGGAACGGGAGGGGCCGGGGGTGG
>CALMPZ010000177.1 GCA_937871645.1 uncultured Polymorphobacter sp. | reverse complement strand
CCTGACCTATGTCGGCGGTCGCGCGCAGATCACCTATGAACTGCCGCTCAACGAGGTGGTGTTCGACTTCTACGACCGGCTGAAATCGATTTCGCGCGGCTATGCGTCGTTCGACTACCACCAGATCGGTCACCGCGAGGGCGACCTCGTCAAGATGAGCATCATGGTCAATGCCGAGCCGGTCGATGCGCTGAGCATGATCGTCCACCGTGGTGCCGCCGAAGCGCGCGGCCGCCACATGTGCGAGCGCATGAAGGACCTGATCCCGCGCCACCTGTTCAAGATCCCGATCCAGGCGGCGATCGGCGGCAAGGTCATTGCACGCGAAACCATCGCGGCGATGCGCAAGGACGTGACCGCGAAGTGCTATGGCGGCGACATCAGCCGCAAGAAGAAGCTGCTCGACAAGCAGAAGGAAGGCAAGAAGCGGATGCGCCAGTACGGCAGCGTCGATATTCCGCAGGAAGCCTTCATCGCCGCACTGCGCATGGGCGACGACAAGTAGCGCGCATGAAGCCGGTTACGCGTCGCTTGCTGATTGGTGGCGGGGCCGTGGCGGTGATCGCGGCTACTGCTGCAGGCCGCGAATACTATCTGCTGTCGTCGCTCAAAGGTCCCGACCCACTGCTAAACCTCAACCGGCTCGATGCGGTGACGCCGGGCAGCGGCGGCGTCAGGCTGGCTGAATCCACGGCCTATGGCCCCGACCCGCGCCAGCGGCTCGATGTCTACCTGCCCGCCGGTGACGTGACGAACGCGCCCGTGGTGGTGTTTTTCTACGGCGGCGGCTGGGTCAAGGGCGACCGCGGCGACCACCGCTTTGTCGGCCGCGCGCTGGCGTCGCGCGGCATCATCGCGGTGGTGCCCGATTACCGGCTGGTGTCGCATGTCACCTACCCAGATTTCGTCGCCGACGGTGCAACGGCGGTTCAATGGGCCATTGCCAATGCCGCGCGACTGGGCGGCGATCCACACCGTGTCGCGGTCGCCGGGCATTCGGCGGGGTCGTACATCGCGGCGATGCTGGCGTTGAATCCGGCATTCGGGGTGGCCGACAAGGTCAATGCGCTGATCGGTATTTCGGGCGGCCGCTACACGCTGACACCGCGCGTTCGCGCCAAGCTCGCGGCCGCGTTCGCCAAATCACCCGGCGGCACCCCTGTCGAGCCAATCGATTTCGTCCGTGCCGGTGCACCGCCGACGTTGCTGCTGACTGGCACCGCCGATGACGTGGCGGCGCCGCGTATCACCTATGACTTTGCCGCCGCGTTGCGCGCCGCCGGGGCGCCGGTAACGGTCAAGACCTATCCAGGGGTCGAACACAAGGACATGCTCGCGGCATTCGCGGCGCCGTATCGCTGGAATATTCCGGTGCTCGATGATGTGGCGCGCTTCGTGATGGCTGCGCCGCCGGTCGCGCCCTAGCCGCTCTTCGCGGCAATTCAGAACAAACCCCGCTCATCCCGAGCGAAGTCGAGGGATTGGCGCAACGCTGGGCGTGTCCCTCGACTTCGCTCGGGATGAGCGAGGTTGAGCTATTCGAACCGAGATCTGAGCCTAGCGCTTCAAGCGCCGCGCGTTCGACGTCGCGGTGCGGTGCACCGGCGCCAATGCTGCCGCCTGCAGCGCCGTTGATGCCGCAACCAGCGCGTTGCCCGCAGCAGCCATGCGCTGGCTCAGGCCAGCGAGATAATCCTGCTGCGCCTGCAGCGCCGCCGCCGGGGTCGCTGCGGTCAGCATGTGCGTCGTCGCCTGTGCGGCAAAGGTAGTTTCGCGTAGCCAGTCGCTTCCGGCGCGCAGCAGCATGGCGTTGAGGTGGAACACTGCCTCGCTGCCCGAACGCGCAAAGGCATGCGCCTTTTCGGGCACCATGCGCGCCATTTCGGCCTGGCCGTCGGCGGTCAGCACGTTCGGCGATGCCGCGAGTTCGAGACGCCGCGAGATGACCTGGTGACTGGCCTGCGCCAGCTCACCGTGCTTGCGCGCCAGATCGGCCATGCCGGCAACATGGTCATGCGTGGTGGGGGCGCGGTGCGACTTCGACATGCGGTGATCCTCGGTTGCGCCTGACGCTAGGCGCGCCAGCGCGGGGCGTCCAGCGTTCTGATTGTTACCGCAAGCCAACATTGCCGGCGTCAATCATCCCAGCCCTCCAGCTTGGCGCGCAGCTTGCCGAGCGCCGACTTCTTGATCTGGCAGATGCGCGCCGCGCCGACATCGAGCACCTGGCCGATCTCCTCGAGGTTCATTTCCTCGACATAATAGAGCTGCAGCACCAGCGCCTCGCGCTCGGGCAGGTCGCCGACGGCATTGCTGATGGCGCGTTTCAAATTGGCGCGCGCCAGATTGTCGAACGCATCGGGGGCATCATCGGCAAACCATTCGCTGTGGTCCGAATAGACATCGTCGATCGATTCGTAGCGCACCGCCTGCGTCGCATTGTTGGCAACGCGAAAGGCCGCGACGGTCAGTTCGAGCTTTTCGGCCATTTCCTCGTCGGTCGGCGCGCGCCCGAGCAGGCCTTCGAGCACAGATTTGACCTGCCCGAACTCGCGGCGCCGGCGGATTGCCGAGCGCACCAGCGTCGCACTTTTACGCAGTTGGTCGATCATCGAACCGCGCACGCGCACTGTGGCATAGGTGGCGAACGCCGCATGACCGCGGTCTTCGAAACCACGCGCCGCCTCGACCAGCGCCAGCATGCCGATCTGCACCAGATCCTCGATCTCGATGGCGGTAGAGACGCGGGCGTGGACGTGCCAGGCGATCTTGCGGACCAGCGCGAGATGCGTCCGCACCAGTCGCTCGGGGTCGGTCTGCACCAGCCGCGCCGGCGCATAGAGCGCCAGATCGAGTCCCAGTCGTGCGTCCATCGTTCAGTCTCCTGTGTGCGGGTTGGGTTGGATCATGGCGCGTTGCCGCCGACCACGGCTGCGACATCGATCGCCTTGCCGTCGGGGATTTCGGTGAAGCTGAGCACGGCGGCATCGGGGAGCTGGCCCTTGAGCAGCCCCCAGATCGGCCGGCGCAGCAGCGGCGTGGTGATGACCGCGAAGCGCTGGGCGCTGGCGACGAGCGGCTCGGACGCCGCGCGCACCGCGTCGGCAACGCGGCCGGCGAGCACCGGCTCGAAAGGGTAAGCGCTGCCGGGTGCGGCACGCACGGCTTGCGCGAGCAAGTCTTCGAGCGCGCCGTCGAAGGTGATTGCGGTCAGTGGCTCGCGGACGCCCGCCAGTTTCTGCACGATCAATCCGGCGAGTGCCGGGCGCAGCAGTTCGGTCAGGTCATCGGGGTCGGCGGTGCGGCCGGCAATCGCCGCCAGCCCGGCAACGATGCGCCGCATGTCGCGCACCGGCACGCCTTCGGCGAGCAGGTTCTGCAGCACCGCGGTGACCGTCTGCAGCGACATGGTTTTGGGCACCAGCCCGCCGACGAGTTGCGGCTGGCTCTCGGCGAGCGTGTCGAGCAGTTTCTGCACTTCGTCCTGGCCGAGCAGCACTTGCGCCTGGCCGGTCAGCAGATGGTTGAGGTGCGTGCCGATGACGGTCGCGGCGTCGACGACGGTATAGCCGCTGGCGATGGCGAGGTCGCGCAGCGCCGGGTCGATCCAGCGCGCATCGAGCCCGAAGCTTGGGTCCTTGACGGCGCGGCCTTCGATGGGTGTATCGATGGCACCGGCTTCGAGCGCCAGCAGATCGTCGGGCCAGGCCTCGTCCTCGCCGGCGACGACACCGTCGACGATGACGCGGTAGGCGAACGGGCTGAGCGCGATATTGTCGCGCACCCGCACGACAGGCACGACGAAGCCGAGTTCCTTCGACAACTGGCGGCGGATGCCGGTGATGCGCGCCATCAGCGGGGCGCCAACGGTTTCGTCGACCATGCCGACCAGCCCGTAGCCGAGTTCCAAACCGACGGTGGCGCTGTCGCCGACGTCCGACCAGTCGATGGTCGAAGTCGGCGCCGGCGGGGCCTCGACGGCGGGGGCGTCGGCACGCGGGGTGCTGGTCAACGCCGTCATCGCCCGCCTG
>CALMPZ010000176.1 GCA_937871645.1 uncultured Polymorphobacter sp. | reverse complement strand
ACTGCGTAAAAACAATGCACTGACGATGTGATGGCCGTCGTGCACGCCACCCACCAGCGGCACCACCGCCTCGACGCGCGCCAGCAGCAGCTTGGCGCGCGCCACGCCGGGCTCCTCGTCCCAGACGCTGATCATCACGCGGTGTTCGCGGCCGCTGCCGGTCTTGCTGCCGGCATCGCTGGCAATGTCACCGCCGAGCGTGACATAGGGCAGCGCCGCATCGACCGGCACCGAATCGTAAATGCCACTGACCGCAACGGTTAGCACCGCATCCGCCTGCAGCGCCGCAACCAGCGCGTTCTGCACCGCCAGGCTGGCGCCGCTCATCGCGGCACCTGCAGGCTGCGAAACAGCGACAGCATGCCGCGAAGCCGCTGGTCAGGCGGTTGCCGTCGCGTCCCCAGCGCCCGCGCCCGCAGCCCGGGCGCCTGCAACTGCACGCCGGCATCGTCGCGCGTCGCTGAAATGCCGGGCAGTTCCGCCTCGGCAACCATCACCAGCGCCGCTGCCAACTTGGCCACCGCGACCTCGGCTGCCGCAGCGCCGCGCGCCGACATTTGCCGCACCAGATTATCGATATTCATGCGCCAATCTCCTCGATGACCAGCGTCATCTGCCCCGGCGCGCGTGGGTCGCTGCCGAACTGTTCGATGCGGTAGCTGCCGCCGTGCCAGAGCAGCCGGTCGCTGAACGCCAGCCCGGTAACGCTTCGCATCGTCACGCGGTATGCCGGCCGCCGCACGCGCGCCTCGCCAACCAGCGGCGCCGGCCGTTCGATCGGCACCAGCGCGGCCCGCGCGGCGGCACGCAGCACCCAGTTGATGGCAGCATTGCCGCTCGCATCGGGTACGCGCACGGCGCGCTCGATCACCACCTGCTCGCGCAGGCGGCCGATGAATTCTTCGGCCATTTTGGCCCTCCTGACAGGTAGCGAGGCACAGGGCCTCCGGCGGGCAGGGGTGACCCCTGCACCCATGGATTTGCTGCTAAAGCCGCATCCGTCGCCACGGGCGCCACAGCGCCACCACCGCGGTCGGCACGCCGCCAACGTCGTCGCGGTCGCGATGCGTGTAGAGGTGCGCGACCAGTCGGATGATGCCAAGCCGCAGCGCCTCGGGAACACCGTTCCAATCGGCTGCCATGCCGGCGTGGCAGAGCACGCTGACGTGGCGATCGGCGGGGGCGACAATGCGGACCCAGCCGTCGCCACTGGCGTCGATGTCAATTTCATAGCCCGCCACCGGCAGCGCGCTGCCAGCCACCTCGACAGCGTCGATCGACACCACCGGAGTCGCGGACAGTCGCGTCCAGGTCGAAACTGCAGCGACGCGCTCGATGAACGCGCGCGCGATGAGTTTTTGCCCGGTAAAAGCTTCGGCGAGTTCGCTGGCACTGCGCACCAGCGCCGCGAGCAGCGCGTCCTCGCTGTTGTCATCGATGCGCAAGAACCCCTTGACCTCGTCGAGGTTGACCGGCGCGTCGGCCATCGGCGCGATTTGTGTCGCCATCATCGTTGCTCCACACGCACCGTCAGCTGGCGCTCGTCCGCGCGGGCATCCGACAAGGTGACGAAATTGCTGATCCGGTAGACATGGCCGGGAATGCCGCCGGCCAGCGTCACGCTGGCCCGCGTTGGTGACGTAATCGTTGCGGCCAATGAT
>CALMPZ010000175.1 GCA_937871645.1 uncultured Polymorphobacter sp. | reverse complement strand
ACACCGGATACCTGCAGGCCGACGCTTATGCCGGTTACAACCCGCTCTACGCCAGCGGCAGGGTCACCGAGGTCGCCTGCTGGGCCCACTTCCGGCGCAAGATCTTCGATATCCACCAGGCGAAGCCGACCGCGCTGACCAGTGATCTGCTCGACCGTATCGCCGGACTCTACGCAGTCGAAGCCGATGTACGCGGCCAGCCGCCCGATGTGCGTCGCGCCGCACGCCAAGATCGGTCAGTCGCCATTGTCGATGCGCTTCGCAGCGTGCTCGACGACGCCTTGCGGCGCCTGTCACCCAAGTCCGAGATGGCCAGAGCTATCAGCTACGGCGTCAAGCTGTGGCCCGCGCTGCTGCGGTTCCTCGATGACGGACAGCTCGAGATCGACAACAACATTGCCGAACGCGCTATCCGCAGCATTGCCGTCGGCCGCCGCAACTGGCTGTTCGCCGGATCCAAGGTCGGCGGCGAACGCGCCGCCGCCATCTACTCCGTGATCGAGACCTGCAAGGCCAACCAGGTCGACCCGCAGCGCTACATCGCCGATGTCGCCGCCAAGATCGCAGGCAACTGGCCGGCATCGCTCTGGGACGAACTCATGCCCTGGAACTGGAAAGCCGACGTCGACCCGAAGGTCGCTCAAGCCGCCTGATAGCAGCCGGTATCGAAGTGGTGCGGAAGCAGCTACCATCATGGCATGACGGAGATCGGTCGATGGACATGTTCGAGGCGCCACCTTTGAGTCGAGACGAGCAACTCGCGGCGCTGACGCCGCAGGTCATGAAGGACTATGCTGAGGGGCGCCTCAGTTGGAGCCAAATCCGGCACGAGTTGGACGTTGAGGATTTTAGCCTCATTCTACTACGGCTCGGCGACGAAGGCCTGAAGCTGCCGCGAGCCCCAGTCGATCGGCCCACGAAAGCGCGCGGCTGGCTGCGCGAAGCCATCAGCGACATGCAAGCCAAAGCTCAAACGACAGCAGACCAGTCGCCCCCGCCGGAATAGTCATTCCCGCAAGGCGGCCTTCACGCCACGCTTACTTCAAAACTGGGCGTCTGAGCGCAAGAGCCGGACGATGTGGGCCAGATCGTTCTGGGACGAACATCAGGGTGACGGCAGTCCCCATTCCAAGGCCGTCGCCGAAACGAACCTCGCATTCCTCGTACATGACGAAATCAAGTGGTCGACGTTTGCCGATGTCATCGATGCTGCAACCCACGATTGGCTGCAAGCGTTGCCCGACGAAGTTCTGAACGCTCTCGCCACGCGGCAGACGGACAAGTTTGAAACGGCGATCGAGAAGTATGTTGAGGCGGTGGGATGGCCGAATGGCGACGCCGAGGCATTGACCGATATCCAACGCTATCTTGGCATCGGGGATTGGGCCGAAGTCATCACATCCGACACAAACGAATACCTAGTACGCGAGGACCGTGATCCTGACGAGGACATCTACGCCAGAAACCACGGGAATCGCTGGCATGCACGTCCCCGAAATTGGTGGCAGAACGGGGCAAATCAAATCGCGGATCGCATCTTGTTTCTGACAACCGAGACCGTTCCCACGGCGGTTGCTGAAAAGGCACACCCGGGCATCTATGTGGTCGAACTGAACGCTGATCGAATGCCTCGTGATTCCATCGAAACCGAGATCGCACGCGGCGTGAACTCGCAAAAGCTTGAAATCCTATGTGCACTTCGCCTGCGCGAGCTCAAAGTCGAAACGGGCATGCCTTGGTCGGCTGTCTCCAACAAAGCACCACTCCAAGGCGTGATCACGCATGCCAAGGCACGGGGTGCAAATGGTCTGATCGGCCGCAATGTCTTGCAGACCTGCACCTATGCGGCACCAGCCGACTATGATCTCCATCAAGCATTAAATGCGTGGACCGGACGACGTGATCTCGTGTCATGGCGGCACATAGACGAGATCAATCAATCGGCAGGCCGCAATCTTGGTTTCCGCCATCAAGACAACGTGCGTCACATCTTGCTGATCAACCGTCGCCTATATCAGACATTGATCATCACAGGCGCATTTTCGGGACTTCGCTACGACCTCGTCGTGAAATCAGATAATGACCAACGAAAGAACGCAACGAAAAAGGCATAGGTAGAGCACCGGATGTTTCATCTCGTCGAAAATACACGTAAGGGGTATTCGTAAATATATAATAGGAATACCCCTTACGTGCATTCCCACATCGGACACGTTGCGGCCAGAATTACTGACCTGGGATCTTCTGAAATATTGCGAACGAAAATGATGCACACATACCCACTTCGGACTTGACAGCTGCACAGGTCTGCTATGATGCATCAATGAACCCAGCACGAGATATCCAATTGCCATCGTGGTGGCTGTCATCGCTCGCTGACCAAGACAGTCATTCTCCCGGGTTGCTCGGGTCATTGATCCGTAGTTCTGCGCATCGTCGCCATGTCGCTGCACTTTGTGTTTCATCTCGTCGCTGTCTCGGAACCTATGATGACAGCAACTCGCCCGGAAACAACGCAACACTCGCAACCGGACGACTTGAAGACTTGATCACAGAATGGCGTGGCTCGTGTCCTACCAGCATCGTTGCAGCGCTGGGGCGCATGGCCGATCGGATTGAATCCCGAAGCTTCTACAACAAACTGTTCAGCGTGTTTTCCAACCCTGCGCACCGTGATGTCGCCCGTGCACTGCAACACGTTGTCGAGATCAACGAGACGATGCTCGACGTTGCGAACAGCGCGCCTGCCATCGTGCTTCGCACTGGTGCATTCCGGGCAATCTCAAGTGTTCGACAACGCCGGGATGTCATGGCTGCGATCGAAACCATCTACGAGCTGACGGCCGCGAACCCAACGTCGATGTACCAGTCGCTGCGCGAGCTCGCCGCGCACGGCAACATCGTCAATTTTGTTGACAGCTGGCTTTCGAAGGCAAGCTTTCCGTCCACGCCCGTACCGCCCGGAGATGAAATCATTCATATCTCGACCGCGTCAGAGTTGCATCGCGTTGCAACCGAGTTTGAGAATTGCCTCGCGTCGTTCCGACTGGACGTTCTCTGCGGTCGGGAAGCCTTCTACGAATGTCGAACGCCGTTCGGTCCCATGGTGGCGCGCATCGGACGTGACGATACCGACCAACCGTGGGAATTTCTCGGCACGCATGCACGGCAGAACCGAGTGCCGCCACGCGACGCATGTGCGTGGACCGAAGCACGTTTTGCCGAGATTGGAATCAGGCTCCCAGTGCGCCGTGGGGAACGACCCGAAAAGTGGCAGGTGTTCGAGAGGTTACTGGACCCTTGGTACGAAGATTTCGAGGATTTGGTTCTCGACGAGGTGCTGGCCGCGTAATCCCTGATCAGGATGACTTGGGGCAATGTGAGTTATTTTCCAATCGGTTTGCCTCGAAGTACCCAGCGCGTGACGAAGATCGCGAGATATACGGCCAGCCAGCCGAAGATGATTGGAAGAGTTGCCGCACCTGCAACATCGTACCATGCGTGATCTATATAGCGGTCATAGGAAGCGCTTCCTTCCTTAAAACAAGCTGACCAGTCCATGGCCAAGCCGATCGCCTCTCGACGTGCTTCACACGCATCGAAACCCATAGTGTACGCCTCGTTGGCGATTTTGCCGTCTGTCCAGAAAGTTACGCCGCCCATACCCAAGAACCAGATTACCGAAATCACGATTCCCAGCCGTTGCCATAAATTGAGATTGGCAATCTTCCTATTAAGCAATTTCCTCACGCACTTTCCCTGTGTTCGCCTTACCGCGCGACCTACAGCACAACGTCGGGCATGGCCAACGACCCGGGACTAAAGGTGAATGGAGAGCGGGGCATGCTCGACGCTGCTACGAGAAACTTGCGCATAGGTCGCGTGTCAGTTTTCCGAGATCGGAATTTTGCTCCCGGCGCGCCCGTCCGGAACGTCCCGAAAAGTGGCAGGTGTTCGAACGCTTGCTCGATCCTTGGTACGAGGATTTGGTTTGCGAGGAGTGAGTTCCGCGCATAGTAATAGTGTTACTTCGTAAAAATGCCCGACATCAAGCGCATAAATTTCTTGAGGTGGGCAAACAGAGCATTCTGAATATCCGAATTCTCTTCCAACATAATTTGACGTATTTAACTTGTGATTTATACTATTTCGTCGGTGAATATGTGTTTGACGGAGATGATACGTAACAAAAATTCCTAATATATTGGATATGACATAAATGTCTCGATTGAGAAAAAAGTTCTACATTCAAATTTTATATCTATCAGCAAATTTGTTGTTGGCGGGGTGCGGCGATAATACAAATACAATCAAAGACAGTGATAGCATTTCAGGTCCGTCGGTTAATAAAAACAAAAATGACGTCGCAGGAAAAAAATATAAAAATCAAACAGTTGAGATCGATGACCAAATAAAAACGCCCAGTTTCGCTGAAATAGATCCAGAAATATCGCTCAATAATGCGCGCGATGTCAATGATTCTGAATCTATATCTGGAAGCACTTTATCACATAGTGATAATAGTTACATTAAAAACTATAATTGGGAATATATTGCTGCTAGCGACTCAATAATGGTCAATAATAACGTAGATTATATCGGTTTCATATGCGAAGATTCTGCAAAAAGCGTAATTATGATTATTCTTACGCCAAAACCAGATGAAGATCCATTCGAAAATACACCAGTTGAACTTATTATCGATGATGTTGTTGTTGAATTTTCGATGGGCGTGAGAGATAGTTCGGAACCTAACGTAAAAAATGTATATTCATTCAACTGGTTAGGATTGGACGACAGCAAAATCCGAAAATTACTATATGATTTAAAATCAGCACGATCATTTTCTATCAAGTTCCCATGGAGTACAAAAAGTTATGAAATATCATTAAATGATGCCACGGATGTAATATCAAAATTTCAGGAAAAATGCCACTAGTTGTGTAAGATATATCATTGTCTGCTCATTGCTTTCTAGAATGATATTTAACTACAAATTGTATCGACGAGTTGCACATAAATGCTCTATAATGGAATCTGTCTTAGGCGATACTCAAGGCTCGGTCCATGACCCAGCAATCTGGGCATTGATGATCACTGGCTTTGGCATGGTCGGCGCTACACTACGCGCGCGTCGTCGGGCAGCCCCGCTGCATAGTTCAGACGGGATGCGGTATTGGCGCGGGCGGCCCTGACGGGTCGCCCGTCACTATATCAGTAACCGTGGGGCCGACGTTGAAGCAAAAGCACTGCGCCACAACCACAATCAATATGGGGTCGACACGGGCGGAACGGCTCGCCGCTATGGTCCACATGTTTCGTCCTTGTCGGCACTTAGATACACGGTGGGAATCGAAATTGGAATATCTAGCCGAAAAATGCCAATACTGTACGAACCATTTACACCAAATTGGATAATTCTGAGTGTTGCAGAATTGCACCAAAATAACAAAATTTTTCATTGGTGTTAATTTCTAGGCCCCTCAAGTGAATATAGACGGGCAGCAAAAATTCTTGATTTGCTCGTGTTCGATCTTGATGCTGGGGGACGACCTTATGATACCGACTGACACGAAGTTTAAAGCCAAACTCGTTGAAAGTATGCAGACCGCGAGCTGCAACGATAGAGTTCCGCTACCAAAGTCTATTGATTTTACTGAGCTCGTTGACCCTGCGCACGTATTGATGACAATGCGATGGGAGGCAACAATCGCAAACATGCAGTCGAATGAGGCCGCATTCGAGGCGTGGGCTTTGGCGCTGAAGCTATGGGCGGGCGTCTCCCATGTGTGCTTGCGATGGGAGGTTCCCCAAGGGCGGCCCGCGTCACGCAATCCTACCAAAGAGAAGCCGATGTACGAGGACGTTGGGCACTACCAGCGCTTTCTGTACCGCGTGAACGCGTTTGGCGAGCTTTTCGACTGGTTCTCAATCCACGAAACGAACCTTGTCATTGCATCACGAAATCATTGACGAATACCCGATCTCTCAAATCGTTTCCGATTATGAGAACGTGACTTTGCGCTAGGTGGAAGGCTTGCTGAAAACTCTCACTCGGCTAGAAAAACCTATGATCGAAATTTCCTCCACACTGAGCATAGATGAAAGTGAGATCGTCGAGACATTCGTCAAGGCGAGCGGCAGCGGAGGTCAGAAGGTCAACAAGACGTCGAGTGCTGTTGAGTTGCGATTCGACGCAAGGCGTTCACCAAGCCTAAGCGATGCTGTCGCTGTGCGACTAATGAAGCTCGCCGGATCGAGGCTGACCCTGAACGGGGAGATAGTGATCTTTTCGCAGGTGCACCGGTCCCAGATGCGCAACAGGGAGGATGCCCTGCAAAGGCTAGTTGCCCTCATCGCCGAAGCGGAGATTGCCCCGGTGAAACGTCGTCCTACCAAGGTGTCGAGGGCAGCCAAGTTGAAGCGTCTTGAAAGTAAAGGCGTGCGCTCGAACGTCAAGGCAAGTCGTGCAAAGCCCATACATGATTGATATCATGCTACTAAATCCGCAGTGACTTGGTAGAACGTCAACAAGGTCTCGACCGCGGTGCAGTTGCGCTTCGATGTGCGGCGGTCGCCGAACCTGCCCAATGACGTTGCAGTGCGGCTGATGCGGCTTGCGGGGAGCCGGCTGACCAGCGACGGCGTGCTGGTGCTGACCGCGCAAAGCCACCGCACGCAGGAACGCAACCGTGCCGATGCACGCGAACGGCTGGTCGAGCTGATCGCCAAGGCAGCGGTGCGCCCGGTGCGACGACGGGCGACCAAGCCGACTTTGGGGTCGAAGACCCGGCGGCTCGAATCGAAAGCCGTGCGGTCGGGCGTCAAGGCGGGCAGGGGGCGTGTTCGCGACGATTGACTTGGCCATTGCTTCGCTTTGACCGGCGAAATCGGCGGCCCGTCGTGCTATTGTGAAAAATTGATTGCATCCTCGCTTGGCGATGCAACCTTTCGTTCCCATATCGGTAATCCAGTTTGAACCCCCATCAGGAGCAGACCCCATGAACAGCGATCAGATCGAAGGCCGGATCAAGGACATTGCCGGCCAGGCCGAAGCCCAGCTCGGTGCCGCGCTCGGCGACAATTCGACGCGCATTGCCGGCGTCGTCGAAAGCGTCAAGGGCAAGGCGCAGGAAGCCTTTGGCACCGCACGCGAAAAGGCCAGTGAAGGCTTTGAGCGCGCCCGTGCCAAGGCGCACGAAATCGCCGAAGAAGCCCCCGAATATGTCGATCGCGCCCGCGAAACGACGCGCCGTTATGCCGACAAGGCGACCACCACGGTCAAGGCACAGGTTCAGGAACAGCCCGTCGTGACGCTGCTCGGCGGCGTTGCTGTCGGTTTCCTGCTCGGCTGGCTGATCAGCGGCCGCCGTTCGGAATAGAAACCCGGCGGTGCTGGCGCCTCAGCGCGCCAGCACCGCGCGGATATCGGCCTCGACATAGGGCAGCCATACTTTGGGCTCGCCCAGCGTCATGTGCCCCATCGTCACGTCCGACGCCGGCACCACGACCGTCTTGATGTTCGGGAATTGCTTGACGATTTCCGGCATCGGATCGGTTTCGGGCGGATACAGCGGGTCATCGGCGAAGTTGAGATTGACGACGCGCGCCGTCACCGCATCGAGGCGCGGCTGCGGGTCGTAGGTCCGCACCGCATCGAGCTGCCAAGCCAGATCGAGCCCGTCGCTCGCCGGCGCCTGGCCCGCCATTACCACCTCGGCGGCCTTGGCGCCCGGCACGAACATCCTGAGCGCCGGCGGCGCCACCATCACCAAGGCACTGATTGCATTCGCGGTTTTGACGCCAGCACCGCCCGGTGCCGGGTCGGCGAGCAGCGCGTCGCGGCTGGCAACGCGCCACAACAGGTTGCGCCCCGTCGGCTTGACCGGCAGCGACGACAGCGCGATCACCGTGCCCGCCAGATCGGGAAACTCGGTCGCCCACAGCCAGGCATTCGAGCCGCCCATCGAGATGCCGAGCACCAGCCGCAGCTTGCGGATGCCCAGCGTCCGGCGCACCACATGCGCCTGCGCCACCACCATGTCGTGATAGTCATAGTGCGGGAAATTGCGCCCGGCGCCGTCGCTGGGCTTGCTTGAACCGCCGGTGCCGATGGCGTCGACGAGGACGACATAGGTCTTCGCCAGATCGAGCGGCGCACCCGCCGCATACAGGCGCTTTTCAAACTTGGGATCGAGGAAAGCGGCGCTGCTGCCGCCGGTGCCGTGGAGCAGCAGCACGGCATTGTCGATGCTGCCGTCGCTGCCGCGATGCGGGGTGCCAAAGGCGCGATAAGCAATGCGCAGCGGCTGGCTGCGGCCATCGGCGAAGGTGAAGTCGGGCATCACGGCAGTGCGCTGTTCGCGCGGATCGGCTGCGGTCATCTTCGGCCCCGGGATTTCGGTCGCGCCCGCCGCGCCGCCGGTTGCCAGCGATATGGCAACCAGCGGCACGGCGAGGCGCAGCCAATTCATGCTCAGTGCGCTTCGGGCTTTGCCATCAGCTCGACAAGCACGCCGCCGGTGTTCTTCGGGTGGACGAAGATCACCGGCACGCCGTGTGCGCCCATCCGCGGCTCGCCGGTGCCGAGCACCGTCGCACCGCGGTCGCGCATCGCATCGCGCGCTGCGACGATGTCATCGACTTCGAAGCAAATGTGATGCTGGCCGCCCGACGGGTTCTTCTTGAGGAAGCTCCACACCGGCGAGGCATCGCCGTACGGTTCGATCAGCTCGATCTGGCTGTTGGGCAGATCGATGAAGCACACCCACACGCCCTGTTCGGGCAGCGCGAACTTCGCCTTGCTGACGGTGGCGCCGAACAGGTCGCGGTACATCGCGACGGCGTCATCGATCGACGGCGTCGCGACGCCGACATGGTTGAGGCGACCGATCAGCTGCGCGCTCATTTGCGCGTGCCTGCCAGGCGGTTGTCGATGATGTCTTCCGCCTGCGCGATGATGCGGTCGATGAGTTCCTTGCACGTCGGGACATCGTTGATCAGGCCCTGGACCATGCCCGCCGACCAGATGCCGGCGTTGATGTCGCCGCTCTCAAGCCCGGCCTTGCCGCGCTGGCCGGCGACGAGGTCGCGGACCTGCTCGAACGCCGCGCCCTGCTTTTCGAGCGCGACGACCTGCTGGCTGACTTCGTTGCGCGCGACGCGTGCGGTGTTGTGCATGGTGCGGAAGATCAGGTCGGTCGAACGCTCGTCCTGTTCGACCATGGCGGTCTTGAACGCGTCGTGCAGCGGCGCTTCCTGCGTCGCACAGAAACGCGTGCCCATGTTGATGCCGTCGGCACCGAGCGCGAGTGCGGCGACCAGACCGCGACCATCACCGAAGCCGCCCGAAGCGAGCATCGGAATCTTGACCTTGTCGGCAGCCGCCGGGATCAGAATCAGGCCGGGGATGTCGTCTTCGCCGGGGTGGCCGGCGCATTCGAAACCGTCGATCGAAATGGCGTCGACGCCCTTGCGTTCCGCCGACAGCGCATGGCGGACCGAAGTGCATTTGTGGATGATCTTGATGCCGGCGGCCTTGAACATCGCCCATTGCTCGGCGACCGCGGGCGTGCCGGCGGTTTCGACGATGGTGATGCCGGCGTCGATGATCGCCTGGGCATAGGCGTTGTAATCAGGGGCGTTGATCGTCGGGAAGACGGTCAGGTTGACGCCGAACTTCTCGCCGGTCAGCGTCCGCGTGCGGGCGATTTCGTCGCGCAGCGCCTCGGGGCTGGGCTGTGTCAGCGCGGTCAGGAAGCCAAGGCCGCCGGCGTTGGCGACGGCGGCGACGAGCGGCGCGCGGCCGACCCATTGCATGCCGCCCTGCGCGATGGGGTGGCGGATACCGAAGGTTTCGGTGAAGCGTGTCTTGATCATGTCGTCTCCCTAGGTGATTTTTTTAAGTCGATAGATGGAGTGGCGCGGCCACGTCCACAAACTTTATCAATCCATGACCATGTGCGCAGCTTCGTCATCGGCCTGCTGGATGCGCGCTGGCGGCCGCAGGAACAGCATCAGCGGTAGCACCGCGACCGTCAGCCACATCAGCATGCGGAACACATCGATATAGCCGACCATCGCCGCCTGCGCGGTGACGGCGGCATTGAGCATTGCCATCGCGGTGTCGCCGGTGGGGCCGAGCGCCTGCGCCATATTGCCTTCGGCGAACGGCACCGAAAACGGCGTCAGCGCGCTGCCGATGTCGGCGTGCGCGACCTGCACCTGCCGCGCCAGTGTGCCGATGACGATCGACACGCCGATCGAGCCGCCGATGTTGCGCAACAGGCTGTAGAAGCTCGCGGCATCGGTGCGGAACTGCGGCGCCAGCGTCGCAAACGCGATGGTGTTGAGCGGCACGAACATGAAGCCCAGCCCGAAGCCCTGCAGCAGCCCGCTGTAGATGACCGGCTGCATGTCCATCTGCGGGCTGAACTGGCTCATCCAGTACATCGAGGCGCCGGTCATCGTCAGCCCGCACAGCAGCAGGAAGCGCGGATCGACCTTGCCGACGATCTGCCCCATCAGCATCATGCCGAACATCGTGCCGAGCCCGCGCGGCGCCAGCACCATGCCGGTGGTCAGCACCGGATAGCCGAACAGCCCCTGCAGCATCGGTGGCAGCAGCGCCGTCGTCGCCACCATCATCATCCCGACGATGAAGATGAAGACGAAGCCGGTGGCGCAGTTGCGGTCGCGGATCAGCGCCATGTTGAGGATGCCGTCGCCCTTGGCAAAGGTGTGGACGCCGAACACCCAGAAGGCGGCTGCGGCGAGCATCGCCTCGATTCGCACCTCCCACGAATCGAACCAGTCGATCTGCTGGCCGCGGTCGAGCATGACCTGGAACGCCAGCAAGCCGATGCTCAGCGACACGAAGCCGAACATGTCGAAGCGGCGGTGCGCGGTCGGCGTCTCACGTAGGAACATCAGCGCGCCGAGCAACGTCAGGCCGCCGACGGGCAGGTTGACGTAGAACACCCAGCGCCAGTCGAAATTGTCGGTCAGCCAGCCGCCGAGCAACGGGCCCATCACCGGCCCGACCATGACGCCGACGCCCCACCACGCCATCGCCTTGCCGTGCAGCGAGCGCGGATAGGCATCGAGCAGGAACGCCTGGCCGAGCGGCACGAGGAAGGCGCCGCTGGCGCCCTGCATCATGCGGAACGCCACCATCTGGTTGAGCGATTGTGCCATGCCGCACATCATCGAGGTGATGACGAAGCCCGAAATCGCCGCGATGAACAATTTGCGCCGGCCGAACTTGTCGGCGAGCCAACCGGTCAGCGGCGTCGCGATGGCAGACGCGGCGATGTACGAGGTCAGTACCCAGGTGATGGTGTCGGTGGCCGCACCGAGGCTCGCCTGCATGTGCGGCAGCGCGACATTGGCGATCGTCGAATCGAGCACCTGCATGAAGGTCGCAAGCATGACGACCATGGTGATCGCCAGCGCGTTCGGCGCAATCACGCCTTCTTCTTCGGGCGGGTGGGTCGCCACGCCGGTCAGCTACCGGAACGCAGGTCAACCGTGACATGCGCCGACAGCCCGGCGAGCAGCGGCTGCGGCGGCTTCGAATTGATGGCGATGCGCACCGGCACGCGCTGGACGACCTTGACCCAGTTGCCGGTGGCGTTCTGCGCCGGCAGCACCGAGAATTCCGAGCCGGTGCCGGCGCCGATGCTGACGACATGGCCGTCGAGCGGCGAGCCGGGGTAGGCATCGAGCTTGATTTTGGCCTTTTGACCGGGGCGCATGCGTTCAAGGTCGGTTTCCTTGAAATTCGCCTCGACCCACATGTGGTCGCCGACCATCAGGCTCATCGTCGGCACGCCGGCGAAGATCATCTGCCCGACCTGGACCTTTTCGGTCTGGCTGGCGCGGCCCGAAACGGGCGCGTAGATCGTCGTGCGCCGCAGGTCGAGCGCCGCACGGTCGCGCGTCGCACGGGCGGCAGCCACCAGAGGATGCGACTCGATCGACGCTGCCGATGTGCCCTCGGCGGCGAGCGCCGACTTGGCCTTGGCGGCTTCGGCTTCGGCGCTGGCCAACTCGCTGCGCGCCTGCGCGAGTTCATGTTCGGATTGTTGATAGCGCGCGCGCGTCGTGAAGCCGGTGTCGAGCAGGCCCTTCTGGCGCTGCAGATCGATTTCGGCGAACGACACCGCCTCGCGCTTGCCGCGCACATCGGCACCCTTGCCACCCGAAGTGTCACGCAACTGGCGGACCTGCAGCCGTGCCGAAGCCAGCGCCGCCTCGGCCTGCGCCAGTGTGATGCGGAACGGTTCGGGATCGATGCGAATGAGCACGTCGCCGGCCTTGATCGACTGGCTTTCGGTGACGCCGACGGCGATGACGCGGCCGCCGATGTCGGCGCTGACCGAGACCTTGTCCTGCC
>CALMPZ010000174.1 GCA_937871645.1 uncultured Polymorphobacter sp. | reverse complement strand
GCGCGGGCGTTGCGGCCCGAATCGGCGGTGAGCATCGTCGCGTCGATGATGCGCAAGTCGCTCTTGCCAAGCTCGGCGGCCAGCCATTCGGTCGATACCAGCGGTGTCATGCGGGTGATTCCTCGTATAAAATCTGCGCCATGACATAGCGAGGCAAAGCGCCGCTGTCATGTTCGCAGTTTGACGAAAACGCCGCAGCTTACTACGGCCAAGCACCATGAACGACGAAAACCCCAGCGGCCTACAGCATTTGGGCCAGAACAGCCGGCTGCCGGCGTCGCCCGAGGCGGCGCGGCTCGACTATCCGGCCAATCCGCGCGCCGGCACCGACTATCTGGTGCGCTTTGTCGCGCCCGAGTTCACCTCCTTGTGCCCGGTCACCGGTCAGCCCGATTTCGCGCACCTCGTCATCGATTATGTGCCGGCGGCGACCATCGTCGAATCGAAGTCGCTCAAGCTGTTCCTCGGCGCGTTCCGCAACCATGCGGCGTTCCACGAAGATTGCACCGTCGGCATCGGCCAGCGGCTGGTCGCCGAAATGGCGCCGAAGTGGCTGCGCATCGGCGGCTATTGGTATCCGCGCGGCGGCATCCCGATCGATGTGTTCTGGCAGAGCGGCCCGCCGCCGGCGGGGGTCTGGATTCCCGACCAGGGTGTCGCGCCGTATCGCGGACGTGGCTGATGCGTGCATCGCAGAACTGGGCCACACTGGTTCCCGAACTGTCGGTGAGCAATCTTGAAGTAAGTCTGACATTCTATTGCGAACTGATCGGCTGGTCGGTGCGTTTCACCCGCCCGGGGTTTGCCTATCTCGAACTGGGTTCCGCCGAACTGATGCTCGATGCCGGCGAAGATTGGGCAACCGGTGTCCGCGACTATCCGTCGGGACGCGGCATCAATCTGCAAATCGAAGTCGCCGATGTCGCCGCGATTCACCGCCGGCTGATGCGCGCCGGGATCACGCTGTTCCGTCCGATGGTCGACTCGGCTTATGTCCAGGACGATTTGGTCCATCGGCAGCGCGAGTTTCTGGTGCAGGACCCGGACGGCTATCTTCTGCGGTTCTGCCAACCGCTCTGATCTGTTCAGCGCACGCCGGTCAATTTGTGCGTTTGCAGTCCGAGCCGCCAGCGCGGGTGGGCGAGGCAATAGGCGATGGCCGCCTGCGTGTTCGCTGCCGCATCGGGGCCGTCCATCGGTTGCAGGAAGAAGTGGTCGAACGGAAGATCGGCGAAGCATTCGGGGTGCGCTTCGGGTTCGGCCTGCGGATAGACCAGTTTGAGTTGCTGCCCGGTGCGCTGGACCAGTGGCGCATTGGCCTTGGGGCTGACGCAGATCCAGTCGAGGCCCGGCGGCGCGGCAATCGTGCCGTTGGTTTCCACCGCGATTTGAAAGCCATGTGCATGTAGTGCGTCGATCAGCGGTGGGTCGAGTTGCAGTAGCGGCTCGCCGCCGGTGCAGACGA
>CALMPZ010000173.1 GCA_937871645.1 uncultured Polymorphobacter sp. | reverse complement strand
AGATTTTCGGCAGCTGGATCGACCGCTTCAAGATCGACGGTTACCGCATCGATACCGCGCAGCATGTGAACCCCGAGTTCTGGGCGGCATTCGCGCCGGCAATGGCGGCGCGCGCCAAGGCCAACGGCATCGACAATTTCGCCATCTTCGGCGAGGTCTTTACATCCGACATGGACCCCGGCCGGCTGGCACGCCACACCCGCGTCGACAAATTGCCGACGGTGCTCGACTTCGCATTCCGCGCGGCCGTGGCAGGTACAGCCGGCGGCACCGCACCGACCAGCCTGATGTGGCGCCTGTTCGCTGACGACGCGCTCTACGAAGGTGGCACCGCGACCGCGATGCAGCTGCCGACCTTCCTCGGCAACCATGACGATGGCCGCTTCGCCATGACGGTACGCAAGCAATTGCCGAACATCAGCGATGACGAACTGCTGGCGCGCGTGCAATTGGGCCATGCCATGCTGCTGACGCTGCGCGGCGCGCCGGTGATCTATTCGGGCGACGAGCAGGGCTTCACCGGTGACGGCGGCGACCAGGACGCGCGCGAGGACATGTTCGCGAGCCAGGTCGCGAGCTACAACGACAACAAGCTGGTCGGCAGCACCTCGACCACCGCGCAGTCGAGCTTCAACACCGAGTCGCCGCTCTACCGCGAAATCGCAGCGCTGGCGGCATTGCGGCATGCGACGCCGGCGCTGCGGCGCGGCACGCAGATTGTCCGTGGCTGGGGCGAGGCGCCCGGCCTGTTCGCGGTGTCGCGCTTCGACCCCGTGACGGGGCAGGAAGTGCTGATCGCCTTCAACACCGCCACCAAGCCGCTCGATGCGCTGGTCGAGGTCGAGGTCACCAGCCTCGGCTTCACCGCATTGCGCGGGCCTTGCGCCGCCAAGGCCAGCGCGCCGGGTAGTGTTCGTGTCACGCTGCCGCCACTCGGCTATGCCATTTGCGCCGGAACCAAATGATGAACGAAGTTGCGTCCCGCCTTGTTGCCCAATCCGCTTCGCCATGGTGGCGCGGCGCGACCATCTATCAGGTCTATCCGCGCAGCTTCGCCGATTCGAATGGTGATGGCGTCGGCGACCTTGCCGGCATCACCGCGCACCTCGACTATATCGCCGGCCTGGGCGTCGACATGGTCTGGCTGTCGCCGTTCTTCAAATCGCCAATGCGCGACTTTGGCTATGACGTGGCGGACTATTGCGACGTCGATCCGATCTTCGGCAGCCTCGGCGATTTCGACGCGCTGATTTCGCGCGCCCACGCGCTGGGCCTCAAGGTCATCATCGATCAGGTCTATGCCCACACCTCGGATGAACACAACTGGTTCAAGGATAGCCGCGCCAGCCGCAATGGCGCCAAGGCCGACTGGTATGTCTGGGCCGACGCCAAGCCCGACGGGTCGCCGCCGTCGAACTGGCAATCGGTGTTCGGCGGTCCGGCCTGGACCTGGGACGCGCGCCGCCAGCAATATTACATGCACAATTTCCTGAGCACCCAGCCCAACCTCAACGTCCATAATCCGGAGCTGCAGGATGCGCTGCTGGCGACCGCGAAGTTCTGGCTCGACCGCGGAGTCGACGGTTTCCGCGTCGATGCGATCAACTTCGCGATGCATGACCCGCAGTTGCGCGACAATCCACCGGCACCGGGCAACCACCTGCGGACGCGGCCATTCGATTTCCAGCAGCACATCTACAACCAGTCGCACGCCGATATTCCGCTGTTTC
>CALMPZ010000172.1 GCA_937871645.1 uncultured Polymorphobacter sp. | reverse complement strand
CATCGTGCTGCTGTTCGCGCTGGTCGGGGCCTGGTCGCTGGGTGCCGACAGCGCCTGGCCAGGCCGCCCGGGCTTCGCGCAAAGCGCCCCGCCCAACGGCATCCTGGCGTATCTGGCGCGCATCCTGCCCCCGATCGGACTGGTCATCGGCATCTATATTTTCTGGACGGGCGCCGACAATCCCGGCGGCAAGTTCCAGGGCGCGACCATCCTGGCCGCGATGTGGCTGCTGACGATGGCGGCGGGGCTGACCGATGCGCCGCGCGTCGGGTCGCGCTGGCTGCGCGCCGCGCTGGTCGCCGGGCCGCTCGGCTTCATCGTCGCCGGTGTGCTGGGCAGCTTCAGCGCCGGGGCGTTCCTTGCGCTGCCTGCCGACCATGCCAAGCCGATGATCCTGGCGATTGAAATCGCGCTGATGCCAACGCTGACGCTCATTCTCGCGCTGCTTATCCCCGGCCCGCCGCAGCGGGTGACCCCATGACCGATGCCTTGCTCTACGGATTGGCAGCGTGCGGACTGATCGGGCTCGGGCTCTACGGGCTGATCGCCAACCCTGCCCCGCTGCGCAAGATTCTGGCGTTCAACATCATGGGCGGCGGCGTCTTCCTGTTCGCCGGGGCGATTGCGCGGCGTGGCGCCGGTGCCGGGTTCGGCGGCGATCCGGTGCCGCAGGCGCTGCTGATTACCGGCATCGTCGTGGCATTTTCGGCGACCGCGCTGGCGGTAGCGCTGGTGCTGCGGCTCAATGCGGTTGCCGGCGATACGTCGCTGGCTGAGCCGCCGCCGGCCGACGATGACTGACCCCGGACAGCGCGCATGACGGCGGTGGCGATGACAACCCCGCACGGCTGGCTGCTGGTCGCGGCGGTGCTGCTGCCGTTCATCGGCATGATGGTCGGGCTGGTCGCGGGCGGGCGCCATGCCGCACGCGTGGCAGCGGTCGCCATCATCGCCGGGCTGGCGATTGCGGCTGCAACATTGCATGCTGTGCTCGACGCCCCGCAGGTCTATGTGCTTGGCGGCTGGGCGCCGCCACTGGGCGTCGCGTTGCGCGCCGACGGACTCGCGGCAGCAATGATGGCGGTGGTGGCAGTGGTGATTGCGGGCATCGGGCTCTATGCACGCCGCGATTCTGCGACACCGCCGGGGGTTGCCGAAGCGCGCGCGCCGCTGGCGTTCTGGCTGCTGCTGCTCGCGGTTTGGGGTTCGCTCAATCTGGTGTTCGTCAGCGGCGACCTGTTCACGCTGTATGTCGGGCTTGAGCTGCTGACCTTTGCCGGCGTGCCTTTGGTCTGCCTCGACGGGCGCGGCGAGACGTTGCGCGCGGCGCTGCGCTACCTGTTGTTCGCGCTGCTCGGCTCGCTGCTTTACCTGCTCGGCGTCGTGCTGATTTACGGTGCGTATGCGACGCTCGACATCGCGATGCTGGCGCAAGTTGTGCGGCCCGGCGTGCTGACCTGGACGGTGCTGGCGCTGATGACCGTCGGCTTGCTCGCCAAGACCGCACTGTTCCCGCTGCATATCTGGCTGCCCCCTGCCCACGCCGGCGCGCCCGCAGCGGCGAGCGCGGTGCTGTCGGCGCTGGTCGTCAAAGGCTCGTGGTTCCTCGTGGTGCGGCTGTGGTTCGACGCGATGCCGGCGGTTGTGACGTTCGATGCAGCGCAACTGCTCGGCGGGCTTGGGGCAGTTGCCATCGTTTTCGGTAGCATCGTGGCGTTGCGTCAAAAGCGCCTCAAGCTGCTCGTCGCCTATTCGACAATCGCACAGATCGGCTATTTGTTCCTGATGTTCCCGCTGGCGTTCGACGTCGCCACCGGCGCGATGCTCCACGGCGGCGCGCTGACCGGCGGGCTGTTACAGGCGGCATCGCACGCCACCGCCAAGGCCGGCATGTTCATGGCTGCGGGGCTGATTTACGCCGCACTCGGGCATGACCGCATCGCCGATCTGGGCGGCGTCGCGCGCGCACTGCCGGTGACGGTGCTGGCGTTCGCGTTGGCCGGGCTGGCGCTGATGGGGGTGCTGCCGAGCGGTGCCTATCTTGCCAAAAAGCTGCTGCTGGGTGCGGCCGAAAGCGGCGGCCAGTGGTGGTGGACGATCGTGCTGCAAGGCGGCGCGGCATTCACGGCGGGCTATGTCGTGCTGGTGCTGACGCGCGCGATGCGTGCGCCGCCGGCGCCGCTGCAACTTGTGACCAAGCTGTCGCGAATTTCCGAATTCTCGGCGCTGGCACTGGCGCTACTGTCACTGTTGCTCGGCGTTGCGGCCGTCGTTCCGGCTGCGGGACTTCCCGCCGGGCTGATTTCCAACCCCTTCGCGCCCAAGGAGTTGCTGCCGACGCTGCTGGTCGTCGCGGGTGGCTTTGCCTTGGCGGCAGCGCTGGCACGGCGGCCGCTATGTGGCGACGGGCCATGGCGCCGACTGACGGCGGCGGCGGGTACCAGCTTTGAAAATGCCGATGCGCTGTTGCGGCGCTGGCCGACCGCCAGCCTGGCGCTGATCACATTGGCGGCAGCGTTCGGCTGGCTGCTGCACACAGGAAATCCGGCATGACCGAAAACAACGACCAGCAATTGTCGCGCCTTGCGCTGGTCGCGCTGGTCGTTGGCTCGATGGTCGGCGCCGGCATATTCACCTTGCCCGCGGCGTTCGCGCACTCGACCGGCGTGCTCGGCGCGCTGATATCCTGGGCGATTGCCGGCACCGGCATGCTGATGCTGGCGTTCGTGTTCCAGACGCTGTCGCACCACAAGCCCGACATCGATGCTGGCATCTACGGCTATGCCAAGGCCGGCTTCGGCAACTATCCCGGTTTCCTCGCGGCATTCGGCTACTGGATTGCCTGCTGCCTCGCCGATGTCGCGTGCCTGGTTCTAATCAAGGCGACGCTGGGGCAATTCTTCCCGGTATTCGGCGACGGCTCGACCGGCGTCGCCATCGCGGCTGCCAGTATCATCGTCTGGATGGTGCACCTGCTGGTGCTGCGCGGCATCCGCGAAGCCGCAGCGCTCAACACCATCGCCACCTTCGCCAAGATCATCCCGATCGGCATCTTCATCGTCGTCGTCATCGCCGGGTTCAACGCCGATATCTTCGCGCTCAATTTCTGGGGCGGCGAGGCGCCGACCTTGTCGAATGTGGCGAGCCAGGTACGCCACACCATGCTCGTCACGGTGTTCGTGTTCGTCGGCATCGAAGGCGCCAGCGTCTATTCGCGCTATGCCCGCGACCGCAACGATGTCGGCATCGCCACCGTGCTCGGCTTTCTGGGCGTGCTGTGCCTGCTCGTGCTGGTCACGGTGTTTTCCTATGGCATCCTGCTGCGCCCCGACCTTGCGGCACTGGCAACGCCGTCGATGGCGGGCGTCATGGAAGCCATCGTCGGGCCGTGGGGTCTGGTGTTCATCAGCATCGGGTTGCTGATTTCGATCGCCGGCAACTACCTGTCATGGTCGCTGCTCGCTGCCGAAGTGCTGCATTCGGCGGCGCGCAACCAGAACTTTCCGTCGTTCCTCGCGCATGAGAACGCCAACAAGGTGCCGTCAACGGCGCTGTGGCTGACCAATGCCGTCATCCAGTTGTTCCTGATCGTCACCTGGTTCGCCGAATCGGCGTTTACGCTGGCGCTCAAGATGACCAGCGCAATGACGTTGCTACCGTATCTGTTTGTCGCGGCCTATGCGTTCAAGCTCGCGTCGACCGGCGAAACCTATGGCACCGCCGACACCGCAAGGCGGCGTGACGGTATCCGGGCGGGGATTGCAACCTTTTATGCCGCCGCCATGCTGCTGGCGGGCGGGCCGAAGTTCCTGCTGCTGGCGGCGCTGCTCTATGCGCCGGGTAGCTGGTTGTTCTGGCGGGCGCGCCGCGAACAGGGCGCGGCGCTGTTCACACGCGTCGAGACAGTGGTATTTGGGGTCATCGTGCTGGCAGCGGCGACCGCGTTGGCGGGATTGATCAGCGGCGCGATTGTCATTTAGGCTGGGCATGGTGCGGCTGCAGGAATCTAATTCCATAAATTTTCTGCAACATTTCAGTACGATATACGTAACGTGAAATGCCACATACCATCAAAAATACCCTCAGTGGCAAATTGTTCCGCGGTTCGATGCCGACAAGTGCAAATCAAACCAGAATTTCATTTAGAACGTATAAAGAACATATGCACGATTCTAGTCAAGAATCGTCCACTGTTATCCCCTCACGTCCACCTGTGACTTAGATAGGATAGAACAGTCCAATCGCAAAATCCGATCTATGCCACCGAAATCGTTCGAACATTGAAATTTTTCGAAACCCTTATATGCCAACTGTCGAAGAAATTTACGACCACAGATGTCTATCTCAAAATTCCGGTTAACACGCAAATGTGGCAGGGTGATCAAACGCGCGCCGGTGGGGTGGCGACCCGCCTCGAAAATAACTGACGAATCTTACCCCACATGCGTCCGTATGAGAATATCGTACATTATCTAACTCTCTGATGTTACGGAACATAAGATATATTATCAAACTTTTTCTGTGTAAGCGCAACTTAGAGATGTCACTCCCCGCAAGTTAGAGATGTCACACCCGGGACGTCTTACGGTCCCGGTGGCATGCATCTCCTGAGATCAGGAGATGCGCTCATGACGGACTCTACTCAAAAATGGCGCCAAATCAGGGGTGCACGTCAGTAGTTGTCAAAAATCTTAGCGTAAGAGTGGAGGAATTAAACAACCCACCGTTAGTCCGGTAACCAACCAAGGCGTAGTGCTTCGACATAGTCAGCAGGTGCATCGATATCGATCTCGAGTCCAGGACGGCCGCTTAAGATTGCAGCATTTGGGTATTGGTCGCGGTGCGATGCGAAGCTGTTGTCACCGAAACGCAAGACGATGCGTCGTCCGGCTCCGATCGCCAGCGCGTTGGTGCCAATTCGTCGGCGGTCAGGTGCGATCGCGATGTCGTCGCCCGCGGCCGCGAGAAGCGCCGCGATATCGGCAGGTGCAACCAGCGGCAGGTCGGCGTGCAGGATCAACTGTCGACCGTCACCCGCGACCAGGCGAGCGTCTTCAAGCGCAGCGTTTAGTCCTTTGCCGCGATCGACGACCCATTCGACCACATTGTCTTCCGGCCCGCAGACGTCCGGCGGCCGTTTTGCAACGACGAGGATGCGCGCAACCTCGGGGCTTGCTTGCAGCGTACCGATAACGCCCGCGAACAATGTTTCGGACAAGTACGCACGATCGCGAGCGGTCAAGTAACCGGCGAGTCGCGTCTTTCGGTCGCCTAGCGGCTTGATCGGAACGATCGCGGTCCATCCGGTCACGTGGCCAGGACCGCAGCGAGTTCGAGCGCCGTCTGCGCAACCCGCGCGCGATCATCGAGCGTC
>CALMPZ010000171.1 GCA_937871645.1 uncultured Polymorphobacter sp. | reverse complement strand
GAGCTACCCGGCCTTCTCCCAGCCGCCGCCGCTTTCTTTCCAATAGGTGAGTTGGTGCCCGCCGCCGCCGAGCGCCTTCCACTGGCGCCGTGCCAGTTGCAGCGCGGCCGTGTCATTGCCGTCGAACAGCAGCAGCACGCGGGCGAAGTCACTGGCGCTGTCGGGCAGGCCGCCGCCGACGCACATCAGCACATCGGCGGCGTTGCGGTTGGTGGCTTCGGTGGTCAGCAGCACGGCCTGTTCGGCGGGTTCGTCGACGCTGCCGTCTTCGCCCACCAGCGCGTGCGGCAGGAACGACGCCGGGGCATAGCTCCACAGCGCGAAGTCGAGCTTTTGCAGCACGGCGCGGTCATCACCGAGCAGCAGCACGCGGTGTTTGGCCGCGAGCACCTTTTCGAGCAGCCGCGGCACGACGGCATCGAGCTGCCGCGTCATCAGTTGGTAAAAGCCGTAGTTGCTCACGGCAGCGTTGGTCACTTGCTTTCGTAGTTGTCCGCGATGAAGCGGTCGAGCAGGCGCACGCCGTAGCCGGTGGCGCCCTTTTCCCACAGCGGGCCGGCGCTCGCCGCCCAGACCATGCCGGCGATGTCGAGATGCGCCCACTTCACGCCGGGCTTGACGAAGCGCTGGATGAACTGCGCCGCGGTGATCGAGCCGCCTTCGCGCGGGCCGACGTTCTTGATGTCGGCTACGGCCGAGTCGATCAGCTTGTCGTAGGCCTCGCCGATCGGCATGCGCCACAGCTTGTCGCCGCTGGCGTCCCCGGCGGCGAGCAGCTTGGCGGCCAGCCCGTCGTCGTTGCTGAAGCAGCCGGCATATTCATGGCCGAGCGTGATGATGATGGCGCCGGTCAGCGTCGCGAGATCGACGACGACTTCGGGGTTGAAGGTTTCCTGCGCCCACCAGATCGCGTCGCACAGCACGAGGCGGCCTTCGGCATCGGTGTTGATGACTTCGATGGTCTGGCCCGACATGCTGGTGACCACGTCGCCGGGGCGCTGGGCGTTGCCGTCGGGCATGTTTTCAACGAGCCCGCAGACGCCGATGACATGCGCCTTGGCACCGCGTGCGGCAAGCGAAGTCAGTGCTCCGGCGACTGCGGCCGCACCGCCCATGTCCCACTTCATGTCTTCCATGCCGGCGGGTGGCTTCAATGAAATGCCGCCGGTGTCGAAGGTCACGCCCTTGCCGACGAGCACGACGGGCTTGGCATTGGCATCGCCGGTGCCGTTCCAGCGCAGCACCAGCATGCGCGGCGGCCGCACCGAGCCCTGCGACACGCCGAGCAGCGCGCCCATGCCGAGCTTCTTCATCGCGGGCTCGTCGAGCGTTTCGATGACGAGGCCGGCGGGCGCGAGCTTCTTGACGCGCTCGACGAAGCTTTCGGGGTAGATGATGTTCGCCGGCTCGGTGACCAGTTCACGCGCCACGCCGACTCCGCGCGCCAGGGCAGCGAGCGCGGTGTGTGCGGCATCGGCGCCAGCGGGGGCGTTGACGACGGTCAGCGCCGTCAGCGTCGGCTTCTGGTTGGGCTTGAGCTTGGTGCGGTACAGGTCATAGCGCCAGCTGCGCAGCGCGCTGCCATGCGCCAGCCGCGCGGCAGCTTCGTCGCGCGAAATCGCGATGTCGTCGACGCCGTCGAAATCGACCGTCACGCTGGTTTCGCCGCTGGTCAGCAGCTTGGCGGCGAGCGCGCCGCCGATCTTTTCGAATGCGCCGGCGTCGGCCTTGCCCGCGGCGCCGGTGCCGGCGACGATGACGCGCGAGGCGGCCATGCCGGCAGGTGCGAGGATTTCGACGAGGCTGGCGACGTCGCCTTCAAAGCGTGCGCTCTTGAGGGCGCGGACAATCTGCCCGCCGAGCTTGGCATCGAGCACCTGTGCGGCGCGCGACAGCACCGCATCCTTGGCGGCGAAAACGACGAGCGTGCCGGCAGGATCGGCAGCGGCAGCGGTCTGGAAGGCGATGTCCATCTGAAGTCTTTCCATTTGCAAGTTGCTGTCATCTAGCGTTGCGGGGCTACCTGCGTAAAGCCCGCGCCTTGCGGGCAGCGGTGGTGCGGCCTAAGACGCAGACCAGACTTCCCGCCGGAGCCCCGCTTGCCCCCTCGCCCTGCCCGCAACACTGCCGCGACGGCCCCCAGGGTGGTGGCGCTGGTGGCTTCGCTGCTGGCATCGGCCGCAGTGGCGCAGGACTATGTGACGCCGTCGGCCGATGTCACGACGAACAACTACGACCCGACCAAGCCTGCCGCCAAGCAACCGGTGCCGCTGCCCGCCGCGCTCAAGCCCGGCGACACCATCGACTTCGCCGCCGACGCGATCGGCTATTCGGAAAACGACCAGATCGTCACGGCATCGGGCGCCGTCCACATCAGCCGCGACGGCTATGTGCTGACCGCCGATTCGGTGAGCTGGGACCGCACCACCGGGCAGATCATCGCCAGCGGCAACGTCACCACCACCGACCCGAGCGGTAACCGCGTGTTCGGCGACCGTGTCGAATTGACCGATTCGCTGCGCGACGGCGCGCTCGACAACATCCTGCTGGTGCTCGAAGGCGGCGGGCGGCTGGCGGCGCAATCGGGGGTGCGGATTTCGGGCAAGACGGTGATGAACCGCGCGGTCTATTCGCCGTGCACGGTGGTCGGCGCCGATGGGTGCGCCAAGGAGCCTTTGTGGAAGGTGCGCGCCGTCAAGGTCACGCACGACCCGGTCAAGCACCGCATCAGCTACAAGGACGCGACGCTCGACTTCCTGGGCCAGCCGGTGATGTTCCTGCCGACGATGTCGCACCCCGATGGCGTTGCGACGCGCGCCACTGGGCTGCTGGTGCCGGTGGTGTCGTACAACGCCAACCTCGGTTTCGGTTTTGCGGTGCCGTATCTGTGGTCGATCGCGCCCGACAAGGACCTGACGGTCACGCCGTGGATCTATACGGCGGTCAATCCGGCGCTGGGCTTCGAATATCGCCAGCTATTCGCGCAAGGGCCAATGCAGTTTTCGGGACTCATCACCTACGCCGACCGCTCGATTCTGGCGCCCGACAATGTCACGCGGATCAGCCTCGGCGATGAATTCCGCGGCTATTTCGCCGCCAACGGCCAGTTCCAGCACAATGCCAACTGGCGCACGACATTTTCGGCGCGCTATGCCACCGACGACACCTTCACGCGGCGCTACGACATCTCGCTCGATGACACGCTGCGCTCGACGTTCAACGTCGAACGCTTCGGTTCGGACTCCTATCTGTCGATCGAGGGCTGGGCGTTCCAGGGCCTGGCGGTCGGTGACAGCTTCGGTGCCTCGCCGGTGGTGCTGCCGCTGATCAACTATCTGTGGAACCCCGAGCAATCGGTTCTGGGCGGCACGCTGGCGGTCAACGCCAACAGCCTGGTCATCACCCGCACCGACGGCACCGACATGCAGCGCGCGCTCGCCAGTGCGGTGTGGAACATCGACACGATTACCAAGGGCGGCCTGCGCATCGACGCGTTGGCGCAGGTCCGCGGCGACGTCTACCACGCCAGCGAAACCGTGCTCGCCGACTTGCCGATCTACGCCGGCCGCGACGGCTGGCACACGCGTTTCCTGCCCGCCGCTGCGCTCGATTTCCGCTGGCCGCTGGCCGGGCCGGCATTCGGCGGTGTGCAGACGCTGACGCCGCGCGTGCAGTTCGTCGCCAGCCCGACGGGGCGCAATGCCAACATCCCCAACGAAGACGCGCGCTCGATCAACTTCAACACCGCCGACCTGTTCTCGATCAACCGCTTCCCTGGCTATGACCGCTGGGAAGGCGGCACGCGCGTCACCTACGGCGTCGAATATGCGCTCGACCGGCCGCGTCTGGCGTTGCGCACGCAGATCGGCCAGAGCTACCGCTTCGACACCAGCAACGAATTCCTGCCGCCCGGCACCGGCCTGTCGGGCAAAGTGTCGGACATCGTCACGCGCACCACGCTGCAGGTCGGCAAGCTGCTCGAAATCACCCAGAGCCTGCGTTTTGACCCCAACAGCTTTGCCGCACGCGCCAACGAAATCGACATCGCGGTCGGCAACAGCCAGACCTATGCCACGGTCGCCTACGTCAAGCTCAACCGCAACATTCCGATCGAAGATTTGGCCGACCGCGAGGAATTGCGCGTCGGCGGCCGCGTGGTGTTTGCCAAATACTGGTCGATCTTCGCGTCGAGCATCGTCGATCTGACCTCGACATCCGAAGACCCGACAACGACCAACGACGGCTTCTCGCCGGTCCGCCACCGGCTCGGCGTGGCGTATGAGGACGAATGTTTCCGCATCGGCTTCAGCTGGCGCCACGACTATACGTTCGACCGCGACTATCAGCCCGGCAACACCTATTTGTTCACCGTGGCGCTCAAGAACCTCGGTCCGTCACCCAAGGTTCAGTAAGCGTCGGTAAAAGGGAGCCCGCTAAGCGCTTTCCGTTGGCGCGATGACGCTGTAGAGGAAGCGCCGGAAGGCGTCGGGGAAATGCCGGTTATCGCAGGGCAGCATTGCCCGGCAGCCGGTGCCTCGATGGAACTGCTTTCGGGAGAAGTGAATGCCTTTGCGTTTTCGTCTGGTTCTTGCGACCTTGTTGCTCGGCGCCAGCATGTCGGCGATGCCCGCCCTGTCGCAACAGGGCCCTGGGCAGGAAGACATGGGCTTTGACAGCCCCGAACTGCGCGTGCTCGGCCAGGCCGACCCGACGATTCGCAAGGCCACCGTCATCGTCAACGGCGACATCATCACCGATACCGATGTCGAGGAACGCCTAAATCTGGTGATCGCCGCCAACGGCTCGCAGATCTCCCCCGAAGAGCGCAACAAGCTGCGGCTTCAGGTGCTGCGCAACCTGATCGGCAACAAGCTGCGGCTTCAGGTGCTGCGCAACCTGATC
>CALMPZ010000170.1 GCA_937871645.1 uncultured Polymorphobacter sp. | reverse complement strand
AAGCGCGTCGCGATCGACTGCGCCACCGGGATCGAGCGCGCATTGGCGAGCGCGCAATAGTCGAGCCCCGGGCAGGCGATGATATCGGTGACGAGATCGAGGTTGGGCGTCGCCAGCCCGGCCGCGGCGAGCGCCTGCCACAGTGCGTACAGCGCGTCCTTGCGGACATCGGCGAGAACGAGGTTCTGGCTGTGAGTGACGCGGATTTCATCGAAGCTGTAGCGCGCCGCGAGATCGGCGATCAATTCCATCTGCTCGGCCGAGGCATCGCCGGGGATGCCGCCGACGGGCTTGAGGCTGATCGTGACGATCGCATAGCCCGGCACCTTGTGCGCGGCGATGTTGTGATCGACCCAGACAGCGAAATCGGGGTCGCTGCGGTCGATGCTGTCGGGTGCCGACGCATCATACGCCGGCGGTGCGAACTGCGCCTTGATGCGCTCATATTCGGCCGCCGGTGCATCGAGCGCCAGCGGTTCGAGCAGCGCCCATTCGGTCTCGACCTGCCGCGTGAATTCGGCGGCGCCGATTTCGTGGACAAGGATCTTGATGCGCGCCTTGTAGATATTGTCGCGGCGGCCGTAGCGGTTGTAGACGCGCAGGATCGCCTCGCAGTAGCTCAGATACTGGCTGACGGGGATGAACTCGCGGATCACCGGCGCGATGAACGGCGTGCGGCCCATGCCGCCACCGACGAAGACGCGGAAGCCCAGTTCACCCGCACCATTGCGGTGCAGTTGCAGGCCGATGTCGTGCAGCTTGACGGCGGCGCGGTCATGGTCGCTCGCGGTGACGGCGATCTTGAACTTGCGCGGCAGGAAGCTGAATTCGGGGTGGAAGCTCGACCATTGCCGCAGCAATTCGGCATAGGGGCGCGGGTCGGCGACTTCATCGGCCGCACTGCCGGCGAACTGGTCGGAGCTGATGTTGCGGATGCAGTTGCCGCTGGTCTGGATGGCGTGCATTTCGACCGCCGCCAGCTCCGCCAGCAGGTCGGGCGCCTGCTCAAGCTTGATCCAGTTGTACTGGATGTTCTGCCGCGTCGTGAAATGGCCGTAGCCGCGGTCATAGGTGCGCGCGATGCCGCCGAGGATACGCATCTGCGTCCCCGACAGCGTGCCGTACGGAATCGCGACGCGCAGCATATAGGCGTGCAGCTGTAGATACAGCCCGTTCATCAGCCGCAGCGGCTTGAACTGGTCCTCGGTGATTTCGTGGCGCAACCGGCGCTCGACCTGGTCGCGGAACTCGTCGACGCGGGCATCGACCAGCGCCTGGTCATATTGATCGTAGCGGTACATCAGGCGGCCCCTGCTTGTGCGAGCTTCTGGTCGGGGTGTGGTGCAGCGGCGCGCGCCAGATCAGCGCGCACCGTCGGGCCGAAGCCGCGGATGCGCTCGCGCATCGTGCGCGGGCGCGGCGGATTGCCTGCCTCGGCTTCGATGATCGCCGGATCGTTGACGTTTTCCGCCGCGACGGTTTCCGCCAGCAGCGCATCGCCGTCAGCACCCAGCGCCACGGCAGCGGCGAGGTTCAGGCTCCAGCCCTTGCCGGTCCACCAGATGACATCGCCGGTCAGCGTGTCATTGGCCGTCAACAATCGAATCACGCGTCAACTCCTTCAGAAACCCGGCGCAGCACGCTGTCGGCAACGCCGAGCCGTGCCACCGCACCCACCACCAGCAATGCTGGCGAAATAACCTTCTGGCGCGCCACCGTGCCGCCGAGGTCGGCGAGCAACGTCCGCAGCACGCGGCTGCCCGGCAGCGTGCCGCGTTCGAGCACCGCGCACGGCGTGTCCGGCGCCAGCCCGTCGGCCATCAACTTGTCCGAAATCGCCTCGGCCGCCGTGACGCCCATATAAATCACCAGCGTGCGGCCAACACCTGCGAGGCCCGCCCAATTCTGCTCGGTCAGGCCTTTGCACTGGCCCGCGACGAATGTGACGCTCGATGAATGGTCGCGGTGCGTCAGTGGCATCAATGCCGCAGCCGCCGCGCCCAATGCCGACGACACGCCGGGGATAACCTCGACCGCGACACCGGCAGCATCACAGGCTTCGACTTCTTCGCCGCCACGCCCGAAAATGAACGGATCGCCGCCCTTCAGGCGCACCACGATGTTGCCGGCCTGCGCCTCGGTCACCAGCAGCGCGCCGATGGCGTCCTGCGGCAAGGTATGGCGCGCGCGCTTCTTCGAGACATCGATGCGCCGCGCGCCGGGCGCCAGATCAAGCACCGCCGGATCGATCAGCCCGTCATGCACGACGACATCCGCCGCCGCCAACGCCCGCGCCGCGCGCAGGGTCAGCAAATCAGGCGCACCGGGGCCGGCACCGACAAGGATGACGCGGCCGGAAGAGGACGAAGTTTCCATGCCGCCGAAATGGGCGCTTGGGCGGCGAAATCAAAGCAAGCGATTCTTGGGGCGGCACAAGCTTGGCGATTGCATAAGGGCGCGCCGCGCGGGCAGGGGTGACCCCTGTACCTAATTGAAGAGCACCAAATAATCGGGTGCAGGCGTCACGCCTGCCCGCCGGAGGCTCTTCGAACCCTGCCTTCGCTA
>CALMPZ010000169.1 GCA_937871645.1 uncultured Polymorphobacter sp. | reverse complement strand
GGCCGGCGTGTCCTGGAGGTTGAGCGTGGACGCGGCTTCGCACGGCGCCGGGCAGATGCGACCGGTGAATTCGGGGAAGTTATTCGTCGAATGCAGCGTTTCGAGCGCGCGCCGCCAATCGTCACGATAGACGAGGTCGTTCCAGTCGGGGATCAGATTGTTGACCGGGCAGCCGGTGTGGCAGAACGGAATCCCGCAATCCATGCAGCGCGACGCCTGCGCGGTGATCGCGGCGGCGTCCTGCGGCACGACGAACTCGTTCCAGGTTTTGAGGCGCTCCTGCGGCTTGGCATAGACGCGGTCGCGGCGGTCGATTTCGAGGAATCCGGTGGGCTTGCCCATGATCTGTCTCTCTGAACTACAGGCTATTCGGCGGCGACGGGGGTGGCAGACGCTTCCATGTCCGTCAGCGCGCGGCGATAATCCTTCGGCATGACCTTGACGAACTGGTTCAGCGACGCCGCCCAGTTGTCGAGAATCTCGCGTGCGCGCGCACTGCCGGTGTGGCGGTGGTGGCGCTCGATCAACACGCGCAACCGTGCCGCATCGAAGCGCAGCAGATTGCCGGTGACATCGGCGTCATCATCGCCGAGCACGACATCATCGGCCTCGAAGCGTTCGAGGTCGACCATAGCGGTGTTGCACAGCGCGCCAAAGTTGCCTTGCGGATCATAGACATAGGCGACACCGCCCGACATACCGGCGGCAAAGTTGCGGCCGGTCTTGCCGAGCACGACGACGACGCCGCCGGTCATATATTCGCAGGCATGGTCGCCGGTGCCTTCGACCACCGCGATGGCACCCGAATTGCGCACCGCGAAGCGCTCGCCGGCGACGCCCGAGAAATAGGCTTCGCCCGAAATCGCGCCGTAGAGCACGGTGTTGCCGACGATGATGTTCGCCGTCGGGTCGCGCTTGATGCCTTCGGGTTGGCGGACGATGACGCGGCCGCCCGACAGCCCCTTGCCGACATAGTCGTTGCCGTCACCGACCAAAGTCAGCGTGATGCCGTGCGCGAGGAAGGCGCCGAAGCTCTGCCCGGCGGTGCCGGTCAGCGTGATCGAAATGGTGTCGTTCGGCAGGCCGGCATGGCCGTAGCGCCGCGCCAC
>CALMPZ010000168.1 GCA_937871645.1 uncultured Polymorphobacter sp. | reverse complement strand
ACCCCCGGGCGTTTTCGTTTGTGGGCTGGCAGCGCAATACCGCCGGCAGCCTTGACGGCTGCACACGATCAGACCAGGCGGCTCTGCTTGAGCGCGGCGGCGATGAAGCTGGCGAACAGCGGGTGCGGATCGAACGGCTTGGATTTCAACTCGGGGTGGAACTGCACGCCGACGAACCACGGATGGTCAGGGCGCTCAACGATTTCGGGCAGCACGCCGTCGGGCGACATGCCGGTGAACATCAGCCCCTGCGCTTCGAGCGCGGCGCGGTAGTGGTTGTTGACTTCGTAGCGGTGGCGGTGACGCTCGCTGATTTCGCTGGCACCGTAGATCGCCGCCGCATGGCTGTTCCCCGCCAGCACCGCCGGATAGGCGCCGAGACGCATCGTGCCGCCCTTGTCGTCGTGCTCGCTGCGCGTTTCGGTGACGCCACCGCTCGTCCATTCGGTAATCAGGCCCACCACGGGCTCATCGGTCGGGCCGAATTCGGTGCTCGATGCGCCGGCGATGCCGGCGAGGTTGCGCGCCGCCTCGACGCAGGCGAGCTGCATGCCGAAGCAGATGCCAAAGAATGGCACATTGCGTTCGCGGGCAAACCGCACGCTGGCAATCTTGCCTTCCGAACCGCGTTCGCCGAAGCCGCCAGGCACCAGAATGGCGTGCATCGGCTCGAGCCGCGCGGCGACTTCGGCTTCGGAGCCGTCGAACAGCTCGGCATCGATCCACTGGATGTTGACCTTGACGCGGTTGGCGATGCCGCCATGGACCAGTGCTTCGTTGAGCGACTTATAAGCATCAGGCAAACCGACATATTTGCCGACGACGCCGATGGTGACCTCGCCCTCGAAATTCGCCAGCCGGTCCTCGATCTCTTCCCAACGGGTGATGTTGGGCAGCCCCTTGGGCGACGTGCCGAACGCATCGAGCACCGCGTCATCAAGGCCCTGTGCGTGATATTGCAGCGGCACCTTGTAGATGCTGGTGGCATCGAGCGCAGCGATGACCGCGCTGCTCGGCACGTTGCAGAACAGCGCGATCTTGGCGCGCTCGCCTTCGGGCAGCGGGTGTTCGCAGCGGCACACCAGCACGTCGGGCTGGACGCCCAAAGCCGCGAGTTCGCGCACCGAATGCTGCGTCGGCTTGGTCTTGAGCTCGCCGGCTGCCGCGATATACGGCACCAGCGTCACATGGATCGACACGCTGTTGCCGCGCCCGAGGTCATTGCGGAGCTGGCGGATGGCTTCGATGAACGGCAGGCTTTCAATGTCGCCGACGGTGCCGCCGATTTCGCACAGCACGAAATCGACGTCGTCGGTGTTGGCCAGCGCGAACGCCTTGATTGCGTCGGTGACGTGCGGGATGACCTGCACCGTCGCCCCCAGGAAATCGCCTCGGCGCTCCTTGGTGATGATGTCCGAATAGACTCGGCCCGAGGCGATGTTGCCGGTCTGGCGGCCGGCGACGCCGGTGAAGCGCTCGTAATGGCCGAGATCGAGGTCGGTTTCGGCGCCGTCATCGGTGACATAGACTTCGCCGTGCTGGTACGGCGACATCGTGCCCGGATCGACATTGAGATAGGGATCGAACTTGCGGATGCGGACGCGGTAGCCGCGGGCCTGCAACAGCGCTGCGAGACTGGCGGCCATCAGGCCTTTGCCGAGCGAGGAAACCACGCCGCCGGTGATAAAAATGAACCGCGTCATGGGAGACCTTCATAGACCGAATTGCGGGAACTCCGCCAGCCCAAGCTGGCGGATTACCGTAATTTCGCTGTGGATAACGAGATTTGGTTGCGGCGCCGCAGCGCCGGCCGCTTACTTCGCGACGGGAACCTGGTCGATCGGCGCCGTCGCGGCGGGCGCTTCGGTCGGCGTTGCCGGCGTCGTCGTCGGCACGACCGGCGGCACGATGCTGATACCGCCGGGGCCGCCCGCCGGTGCCGTCACCGGCTTGGCGAGGCTCGTGTCGATGTCGCGGCCACGGTGCATGCCCGCCGCCAACACGGCGAGCAGGATCGAGGTGACGATGAACAAGGTGCCCAGAATCGCTGTCGCGCGCGTCAGCAGATCGGCGGCGCCGCGGGCGCTCATCAAGCCGCCACCGCTGCCGCCGATACCCAGCGCGCCGCCTTCCGACCGCTGCAGCAGGATGACCGTCACCAGTGCGACAGCGATCAGTGCGTGAACAACAAGGATGAAGGTCGTCAACATCGACGGGCGGCTTTCAATAAAAGTACGGGTGACCGGCTGGCCTGTTGGCGGCGATGTAGCGATTGGCGCGCGATTCCGCAACCGCGCCGCCCGACAAGCCGAATCTTGCGTTGTTAAACCGCCGCCGCGATTGCCAGGAACGAGGCTGCGGTCAGGCTGGCGCCGCCGACCAGCGCCCCGTCGACATTGGGCAGGCCGAGCAGGCTCGCGGCGTTTTCGGGCTTCACCGAGCCACCATACAGAATCGGCGTCGCACCGCCGGCAACGCCGAAGCGCTTTTCGAGGTGAGCGCGGATCGCGGCATGGACTTCGGCAACCTGCGCTTCGGTCGGCGTGCGACCCGTGCCGATCGCCCACACCGGTTCATACGCCACGACCAGCCGGTCGGCGGCGTCGGGCAGCGAGCCCGCCAGTTGCGCTTCGATGACCGCGAGTGTTTGCCCCGCATCGCGCTGGAATTCGGTTTCACCGACACAGACAATAGCTTCCAGACCGGCTGCGACCGCCGCCGTCGCCTTGGCCTTGACCAGCGCATCGGTTTCGAAATTGTCGGCGCGGCGCTCGCTATGGCCGACGATAACCAGTGTCGCCCCCGAATCGATCAGCATCGCTGTCGAGACGCAACCGGTGTGCGCGCCCTTGTCGGCCGGGTGGACATCCTGCGCGCCGATTGCCAGCGCCGCGCCCGCGGCGGCGCGTGCAGCACGCTCGATGAGCGTGAACGGCGGGCAAATCGCCAGCTTGGCGTTGCCGGCCGGCGCAGCAGCGATCGCGGTGATTTCGGCGAGCATCGGCGCGGTGCCGAACATTTTCCAGTTACCGACGATCATCTTGCGTGCTGCGGCCAAGTCTGCCTCCTGTCATTGAACTGGCGTGGCGGTAGCAGAGCCGCGCTTACACGAAAAGCACTGCGTTTGGTGGGTAGCGATCCAAATGCTTGCCCGTGCCCGCCCCCCTCCCTATGATCGGCGGCGATTTCCGACCTCTTGATTACAAGCGAACCCCCATGCTCCTGTTTTTCCGCAAGTGGCTGACCTCGTGGCCGGTGCTTGCCCTGTTGTCACTCGTGCTGGTGGCGTTCGTGGTGACCGGCGTGCAGGACCCGTTCGGCGGCCCGGCCGGCGCAGCCGGTGGAAATGTCGCCGAAGTCGGGAAGGCCACAATTACCGACACCGCGCTGCTCGCGCAGTTCGACCGCACCATCAAGGGCGCCCGCGCCCAGAACCCGACGCTGACGGCCCAGGCCGCCGCGCAGGAAGGCGGCGTCGGCCAGGTGCTCGAGCAGATGATCGGCTCGACCGCGCTTGAACAATATGCCGCCAAGCTCGGCGTTTCGATCAGCGACCGTGCGGTCGACGGCCAGATCGCCGACATCGAGGCGTTCCGCGTCAACGGCAAGTTCGACCAGGCGACGTTCAAGCGCATCCTCGCCGAACAGCGCATCAGCGAGCGCGAGCTGCGCACCGACCTGCGCGGCGGCCTGATCCGCCGCCAGTTGCTGGTGCCCGTCTCGATTGCCGCGCAAGTCCCGCGCGGGCTGGCGGAACCTTATGCCGCGCTGCTGCTCGAACGCCGCGAAGGCCAGATTGCCATGCTGCCGGTCAGCGTCGTGCCGGCGCCCGCCGCGCCGACCGACGCGCAGGTCAAGGCGTTCTACGCCGCCAACAAGACCCGCTACACGCTGCCCGAACGTCGCGGCTTCCGCTACGCACTGATCGACCGCGAGGCGATTGCCGCCGGCGTTTCGGTCAGCGACGCCGACATCAACAAATATTACGACGCCAACCGCGAGAAGTTCGGCGGCGTCGAAACCCGCCGGCTGGCACAGGTCGTGGTGGATGACGAAGCCAAGGCCAAGGCGATTGTCGCTGCCGTGCGCGCCGGTGCGCCGTTTACGCGCGTCGCTGCCGACAAGGGCGGCTTCAGCGCCACCGACATCGCGCTCGGCGTGCAGAGCAAGGCGAAGTTCGCCACCGCGACCAACGCTGCGGTTGCCAACGCCGCGTTCGGCGTTCCAGCCGGTGCGGTCACCGATCCGGTCAAGTCCGACTTCGGCTGGCACGTCGTGGCGGTCGAGGCGGTGACGCCAGTCAATCCCAACGGTGTGGCTTCGGCCAAGGACGAGATCACCGCGACGCTGCGCCGCGAAAAGATCGAAACCGCGCTCGCCGATACCGTCGCGCAGATCGAGGACGGCTTCAGCAGCGGTTCGAGCTTCGCCGAGCTCGCCAAGAAGTTCAACCTGACCGTCGTCACGGTGCCGCCGATGACCGCCGATGGCCGCACGATGGACAACACGACGTTCGTGTTTGCTCCCGGCGCCGAAGCGCTGCTGCCCAAGGCGTTCAACGCCGATCCGGCCGATGCCGGCAGCGTCGTCGAACTCGGCGAAGGCGCCGGCACCGGCCAGTATGCGGTACTCGAACTCGGCACCATCGTGCCGCCGACGCCGGCAGCGCTCGACAAGATTCGTCCGGCGATTGTTGCGGCATGGGAAGCCGAAACCCGGATGAAGACGCTCAAGTCCAAGGTCGATGCGGTGCTCGCCGCGGTTGCCAAGGGCAGCACGCTCGGCGCTGCGCTCGCCGCCAGCAACCTGCCCGCGCCGCAGCCGATTGCCGGCCGCCGTATCGATGTCGCGCAGCAGGCGCAGGTGCCGCCGCCGGTGCAGATGTTCCTCGGCCTGCCCAAGGGTGTCGCCAAGTCGCTCGCCGCCCCGAACGGTGCCGGCTATTTCATCATGAAGGTCGACAGCATTACCCCGGGCGATCTCGCCACCGTGCCGCAATTGCTCGATGCGACGCGCGCGCAGTTCGCCCAGCTCGCCCCCGAAGAACTCAGCGGCGCCTTCGCACGCGCTGCCGAGCGCGAAGTCGGCGTCAAGCGCAACCCGGCGGCACTCGCTGCGGTCACCAAGCGCGTGCTCGGCGAGGGCAACGCTGAAGCGCAATGAGCGATTTTAACAGCTTCGCGCCGGGCTATGCGGCGCGCCGGCCGCAGCTCGTCTGGCACCGGATCATCGCCGATACCGAAACGCCGGTTTCGGCGATGCTCAAGCTCGGGCGCGGTGGCTCGGGGGCGTTCCTGCTCGAATCGGTCGAAGGCGGCGCGGTGCGCGGGCGCTATTCGCTGCTCGGGCTGGAGCCCGATCTGGTCTGGCGCGCCACCGGCAATGCGGCCGAAATCAACACGCAATGGGCGACCGACACCACCGCCTTTGTACCGTGCGCGGGCGATACGCTGACCGAATTGCGCGCGCTGGTCGCCAGTTGCCGGATGGACGTGCCGCCCGAATTGCCGCGCGCGCTCGCCTGCCTCGTTGGTTACATGGGCTATGAAACCGCGCGGCTGGCCGAAAAACTGCCCGAACCGAAAGCCGACCCGCTCGGTGTCCCCGATTTCCTGTTCGTGCGGCCGACGCTGCTGCTGGTGTTCGACCGGCTGCGCGACGAACTGTTCATCGTCGCGCCGGTGTTCCCCGACGCGCGCAGCGCCGAAGTCGCGCACGCCGCCGCGCTTGAGCGCATCGAGAGTGCTGCCGCAAGGCTGGCGCAACCCGTCCCGGCGGCACGACAGACGCCAGCCGATCTACCCGATGGCGCAGCACATCATGTCCTGCGGCCGGGCCGCTACGCCGAAATGGTGGCGCGCGCCCGCGACTATATCTTCGCCGGCGACATTTTCCAGGTCGTGCTGGCGCAACGCTTCACTGTCGATTTCCCGTTGCCGCCGTTCGATCTCTATCGTGCTCTGCGCCGCATCAATCCCTCGCCGTTCCTGTATTTCCTCGACTTGCCGGGGTTTGCGATGATCGGCTCGTCACCCGAAATCCTCGTGCGGGTCCGTGACGAGGAAGTCACCATCCGGCCGATCGCCGGCACGCGCCCGCGCGGCCGTGATGCCGTCGAGGATGCCGAAAACCGCGACAGTCTGCTGGCGGACCCCAAGGAACTGTCCGAACATCTGATGCTGCTCGACTTGGGGCGCAACGATGTCGGCCGCGTCAGCACGCCAGGTTCGGTGGTGGTCACCGACCAGTACGGCGTCGAATTCTACAGCCATGTCATGCACATCGTCTCGAACGTCATCGGCCGCATTGCGCCGGGAAAGGATGCGATCGACGCGCTGTTTGCGGGCTTCCCGGCCGGCACGAAGTGGGGGTTCCTTCCTCCCGACGTGTTCCCTCGTTACCTGGTGGTGAACGCCGACGAATCCGAGCCCGGCACCTTCAAAGACCGCTACATCCTGCATCAA